>NZ_WIWH01000156.1:0-249 GCF_009600035.1 Pseudomonas sp. FSL R10-2964
GGCGCAGCGGACGGGACTCGAACCCGCGACCCCCGGCGTGACAGGCCGGTATTCTAACCGACTGAACTACCGCTGCGTATCGCTCGGACTTGCGTCCGTTTGAAACTTTTAAAACCTGTGACTGAAGAGCTTCGGTGCTTTTCAATCGCAAACCAGGCGAACCTGATTTGTACAAATATGGCGCAGCGGACGGGACTCGAACCCGCGACCCCCGGCGTGACAGGCCGGTATTCTAACCGACTGAACTAC
>NZ_WIWH01000157.1:0-248 GCF_009600035.1 Pseudomonas sp. FSL R10-2964
TCAAAGAGCTGGTGCGTAACCTGTTCCTGTTTTGCTATGCCCGGGCATTGCGCCCCATCGGCACCGCAGTCCATCACGAACACCACGCCAAAATAGAAATATGACCGTACGATGCAACTAAACGGCCCTGTAGGAGCGAGCTTGTCTCGCGATCTTTTAAAAGATCAAAAGATCGCGAGGCAAGCTCGCTCCTACAGCTAGCTAGAGCGCTGTGTTCTTACAGAACGTCCAGCAGCTCAACGTCGAAT
>NZ_WIWH01000158.1:0-248 GCF_009600035.1 Pseudomonas sp. FSL R10-2964
GACAAGGCCGTCTAGAGGCGTTCCTAGATCTGGAGGCCACAGAGATTCCAGCGTTTGTGATTGATGCTGTCGAAGAAGATTGCCTTGTGATGAGTTTGGTAGAGAACGTAGCTCGAAGGCAACATCGCCCGATAGATCTCATGAACGAGGTTGGGCGCCTGAAGGAGCGAGGTAAAACAGACGCAGAGATCGCAATAGTAATTGGCAGCACTGCATCATGGGTCAGCATGATTGTTGGGCTACTGGAG
>NZ_WIWH01000159.1:0-248 GCF_009600035.1 Pseudomonas sp. FSL R10-2964
GTCCGTAAGGTGTGTGAGCAAGATGCCTATCGACAGTACCGCGTGAAACACCAGCAGCCCCGCACTTGGGGCATGGCTCGGGTGCTTTGGTTAAACGACATTCGATGACGGCGCGCTCTGCACAAAGATGTTGTCCAGTGGCAGTCAGGCCGAGGTTATTCAGTTGGCAAAAGCTGGAAAGATCAGGGCTAGAAAAGGTAAGATTGTTCACGTCGGGGGCTTAGTTTTTGTTGGTGTGAGAGCTTACA
>NZ_WIWH01000160.1:0-246 GCF_009600035.1 Pseudomonas sp. FSL R10-2964
CTCGGATCCGTAGACCATGAAGAAGGGCGTGAAACCCGTCGCTCGGCTCCGGGTCGTTCTCAGGCTCCAGATGACCGCGGGGAGTTCCGCGAGCCACTGGCGGCCAAACTTGTTCAGCCAGTTAAAGATCCTTGGCTTGAGGCCCTACAAGATCATGCCGTTAGCACGCTCGACCTACCTATTCGTCCGGGGGTGCGCCACAGCTGCCCAATCCACGCAGATATGGTGATCATCACAGAAACTGAG
>NZ_WIWH01000161.1:0-244 GCF_009600035.1 Pseudomonas sp. FSL R10-2964
GGTCGGGGTAAGGGGATTCGAACTCCTGACATCCTGCTCCCAAAGCAGGCGCGCTACCGGACTGCGCTATACCCCGGTAAAAAAAAGCACCTTCAAGAGGCGCCTTCTTCGATCAGTGCTTTTGGCCTCTGATCTTAAGATCTAACCCCAGCGAACTGGAGCCAAAAATGGTGGGTCGTGTGGGATTCGAACCTACGACCAATTGGTTAAAAGCCAACTGCTCTACCAACTGAGCTAACGACCC
>NZ_WIWH01000162.1:0-236 GCF_009600035.1 Pseudomonas sp. FSL R10-2964
ATGAAATAGCGCACCTTCAAGCCCATTTTGCGGAAGTAGTCATCGGTCAGGGAGTATTCATCCTGCTGGTATTCAACGCCCAGCACCGGGTGCTGGTTTTCCGTGCGCAGGTAGGTCCTGCTGCTCGACACGCTCAGGCAGATCACCGGCGGTTTGTTGAAGTGTTCTTTGTAGGTGTTTGAATTAACAAAGCACTTGAACAGTTGGCCGTGCAACTCACCAAAGTTGGCCGGTGT
>NZ_WIWH01000163.1:0-235 GCF_009600035.1 Pseudomonas sp. FSL R10-2964
GTATTGAAGACCGTTCGAGTTCAATGGAGCTATTTCGAAATTGGGTAGTTGGTTTTGTCGAGCCAGATCAGTGGATCAACCTCGACTTGTAAAAAACCACCTTCATTTTGACCCATGAAATTATTCTTGTGTCTCGGCAGCAGGCTCCAGTTGTGCAGCATCTGATTCATGACTTCCCCAAGGTAGCTCGGTCAACTCGGCGATGGATTGGAATTCTTTCAGGAACTCAGGTTGG
>NZ_WIWH01000164.1:0-230 GCF_009600035.1 Pseudomonas sp. FSL R10-2964
GGTTCTTTGGGTGATCTCAGCGTGTCGCGCCATCTCCCGGCCCTGGTCGTAAGTCATGCTCTTGCGCATCTCCAGCGGCATGCCATTGAGCGCGGCGCTGAAGCCTTCCAGCGCCGAAGTCGCCGTCGCGTCGTTCATCTTCACCAGCATCAGGTAGCCACTGGTGCGTTCCACCAGCGTACCGCCGGACGAGGCGTTGGCCTTGCCCTTGATGAGGTCGCCTTCCCAAT
>NZ_WIWH01000016.1:0-116761 GCF_009600035.1 Pseudomonas sp. FSL R10-2964
ATTGCTTGATTCAATTGTTAAAGAGCGGTTGGTCAGCTTTCGCTGTACCGAGGCGCGCATTCTACAGCAGCCTCTGTATCTGTCAAGCGGTTATTTTAAGATGTTTTCAAAGTTTCCTCTGCAACATCAACCACTTGCGCTTTCGATCTCTCGTTAGCGGGATGCGAATTCTACAGCGTTACACGCTGCTGTCAACACCTCATTTCCTGCTTCGATGACTTGAAGCTGACACCGCCGAAAACCATCCAACTCATTGAAACTCAAGGAGTTTTCCGTTTCGACTGCGCCGGAAGTGGGGCGAATTATAGACAGTTACAATTCCGAGTCAAGGGTTAATTGAACAAACCTATCAATTAACCCTAAACCCCAGCATTACTCGGCTTTCAGGGTGATTCGCGCGAAAGCCTTCTTACCTGCCTGACACACATGGGTCGAACCCAATGCATATATATAGGTGCGATCAACCACTTCACCATCTATACGCACACCACCCGACCCCAGCAGGTCGCGCGCCACTGCAGAGTTCTTCACCAGGCCCGCTTTATTAAGGACAGCAGCAATAGGCATATCCTCAGTAGCAGTCAGTTCAACCTCCGGCAGATCATCAGGCAGCTCGCCATCCTTCATCCGGTTACCGGCGCCACGATGCGCATTGGCAGCAGCCTCCTCACCGTGGAAGCGGGCAACAATCTCTTCAGCCAGCTTGATCTTGATGTCTCGAGGATTGGCACCGGCTTCGACTTCAGCCTTGAATGCATTGATTTCGTCCATGGAACGAAAGCTCAGCAATTCAAAGTAACGCCACATCAGAGCATCAGGAATGGAAACCAGCTTGCTGTACATCACGCCTGGCGCTTCCTGGATACCGACATAGTTACCCAGGGACTTGGACATCTTCTTGACGCCATCCAGACCTTCGAGCAAAGGCATGGTCACAATACACTGAGCTTCCTGACCGTAGCCGCGCTGCAACTCACGACCCATCAGCAAGTTGAACTTCTGATCAGTACCGCCCAACTCAACGTCTGCCTTGAGCGCAACCGAGTCATAACCCTGCACAAGCGGATAAAGGAACTCGTGAATCGCGATAGGCTGATTGGTGGTGTAGCGCTTGTCGAAGTCATCGCGCTCAAGCATGCGAGCAACGGTGTATTGAGAGGTAAGCCGAATGAAGTCAGCAGGCCCCATTTGATCCATCCAGGTGGAGTTGAATGCCACCTCGGTTTTTGCCGGATCAAGGATCTTGAACACCTGAGTTTTGTAGGTCTCGGCGTTCTCGAGCACCTGCTCACGCGTCAGCGGTGGACGGGTTGCGCTTTTGCCACTTGGATCACCGATCATCCCGGTGAAATCACCAATCAGGAAGATCACCTGATGACCCAGTTCCTGGAACTGGCGCAGCTTATTAATAAGCACGGTATGACCCAAGTGCAGATCGGGCGCCGTAGGGTCGAAGCCGGCCTTGATTCGCAACGGCTGACCGCGCTTGAGTTTCTCGACCAATTCAGACTCGACCAGTACCTCTTCGGCACCCCGCTTGATTAGCGCTAGCTGCTCTTCTACCGACTTCATATCAGACCCGTAAGGCTCAAATTCAAAGGGAACCAACGATACAAGATCAGGGACTAATTACAAGTTCCGGCAGGCATACGGCCGACTATCCGCGCGCGAATGGTTCGCAGACTTGCTTCAAGGGCGATTTGGTTATATTTTATACAGTTATTTCATATTCATTGTGTCAGTCATCTTTTCCAATTCATCCTTATCTCAAAGTCAAAATCATCTATGACCAGTCAACCGCCTAAAGCGCCACCGCTTTATCCGAAGACCCACCTGCTTGCCGCAAGTGGTATCGCCGCCCTCTTAAGTCTGGCCTTGCTGGTCTTTCCCTCCAGCGAAGTAGAAGCCAAAAGAACGACCCTGAATCTGGAGCTGGAAAGCCCGGCAGAACAACTGACACAAGATCAAGACGCCGCAGATCTCGTTCAAGCCACAAATGAAGCGAATCCATCGCCATTTGCCCAGATTGAACAGCAGGACAGCGCCCCGGTAGCGACCGCCAAAGTCGAGCCAGAAGTTGCCCCTGCCCCAAGCCACCGCGAAGTGATCGTCAGCAAGGGCGATACGCTTTCAACCCTGTTCCAGAAGGTCGGCCTGCCTGCGACCTCCGTGCATGAAGTACTGGCAAGCGACAAGCAAGCCAAGCAGTTCAGCCAGCTCAAGCACGGCCAGAAACTCGAATTTGAAATGAGCCCCGACGGTCAGCAACTGAACAAGCTGCACAGCCAGGTCAGCGACCTGGAGACCATCACCCTCAACAAAACCGCCAAAGGCTATACCTTTCGCCGCGTGACCACCCAGCCGACCATGCGTTCGGCGTATGCACACGGCGTGATCAGCAGCTCCCTGTCTGTTTCGGGTCAGCGCGCAGGCTTGCCACACAGCACCACGATGGATATGGCCAAAGTATTCGGTTACGACATCGACTTCGCCCAGGACATTCGCCCTGGCGACCAGTTTGAAGTGATCTATGAGCAGAAAGTGATCAACGGCAAAACCGTTGGCACCGGCAATATCCTCTCTGCACGCTTTACCAACCGCGGCAAAACCTTCACCGCAGTGCGCTATACCAATAAACAGGGGATCAGCAATTACTACACCGCTGATGGCAGCAGCATGCGCAAGGCATTCATCCGCACACCGGTGGACTTTGCCCGTATCAGCTCGCGCTTTTCCTCAGGCCGCAAGCACCCGATCCTGAACAAGATCCGCGCCCACAAAGGTGTGGATTACGCAGCGCCACGCGGTACTCCAATCAAGGCTACCGGTGACGGCAAAGTGCTTCTGGCCGGCCGTCGGGGAGGCTATGGCAACACCGTGATCATTCAACACGGCAACACCTACCGTACCCTTTACGGGCACATGCAAGGCTTCGCCAAGGGCGTGAAAACCGGCGGTTCGGTCAAGCAGGGCCAGGTGATTGGCTATATCGGTACTACCGGCCTTTCGACCGGCCCGCACTTGCACTACGAATTCCAGGTTAACGGCGTACACGTTGACCCGCTGGGCCAGAAACTGCCGATGGCCGACCCGATCGCCAAGGCCGAACGCACCCGCTTCCTGCAGCAGAGCCAGCCGTTGATGGCGCGCATGAACCAGGAAAAGGCCACTCTTCTGGCCTCGAGCAAGCGCTAAGCCATGGCCCTCTATATAGGCGTGATGTCCGGAACCAGCCTGGACGGTATGGACATTGCCCTTATAGAGCTGGAGGCAGGCATCAGATTGCTCGCCACCCATTACACCCCCATGCCGAAGGCCTTGCGCAGCGAGTTGCTTGGCTTGTGCGCCAGCGGCGCAGATGAAGTGGCCCGCTGTGCAATTGCCGAAAACCACTGGGTCGAGCTGGCGGCTCAGGGCGTCAACACCCTTCTCGCACAGCAACAACTCTCCCCTGCTGATATCCGCGCAATCGGCAGTCATGGTCAGACCATTCGCCACGAGCCCGCCCGGGGCTTTACCGTGCAGATCGGCAATCCGGCACTGCTGGCCGAACTGACTGACATCTGCGTCGTCGGTGATTTCCGTCGTCGCGATGTGGCTGCCGGGGGCCAGGGCGCGCCCTTGGTTCCTGCGTTCCACGAGGCCTTGTTCACAGGTGAAGGCGGCAACCGCGCGGTACTGAACGTAGGCGGCTTCAGTAATCTGAGCCTGATAACCCCCGCCCTTCCCGTTGCAGGATTCGACTGCGGCCCCGGAAACGTCTTGCTGGATGCCTGGATACAGGAAAAACGTGGCGAACTCTATGACCGCAACGGCGACTGGGCAGCCAGCGGCAAGGTTGAACCGCTGCTGCTCAACGCCCTGCTCAGCGACCCGTTCTTCCAGACCCAGGGCCCAAAAAGCACAGGCCGTGAGGTATTCAACCTCGCATGGCTGAAGCAGCACCTGTTCAATCTGCCGACCTTTCCTGCCGAAGACGTTCAAGCAACCTTGCTGGAACTCACCGCACAGACCATCGTGCAGTCGCTGCAAACAGCCCAGCCACACACGGACGAGCTGCTGGTATGCGGTGGTGGCGCCCATAACGCAGCCTTGATGGCCCGCCTTGGCGATTTGCTTGCACCCGCTCGAGTGAGCAGCACCCAGGCCAAGGGGGTTGACCCTGACTGGGTTGAAGCCATGGCCTTTGCCTGGCTTGCCCACTGCTGCCTGGAAGGCATCCCCACCAACCGCCCCAGCGTTACCGGCGCACGCGGCCTTCGCGTGCTGGGCGCCATCTACCCCGCCTGACTCCTCCGCCAAACGCCAGACAGCAAAACGCCGCGAATCGACGCGGCGTTGAGTTTAAAGCCTGTTAATGCAATCAGATCGAGAACGACGAGCCGCAACCACAGGTGGTGGTGGCATTCGGGTTCTTGATTACAAAGCGCGAGCCTTCCAGACCTTCCTGATAATCCACCTCGGCACCCGCCAGGTACTGGAAGCTCATGGGATCGACCACCAGGCTAACGCCTTCGCGCTCAACCAGGGTGTCGTCATCGGCCACTTCTTCATCGAAGGTGAAGCCATACTGAAAACCGGAACAACCGCCGCCCGTAACGAATACGCGCAACTTCAAACGATCATTACCCTCTTCATCGACCAGGCTCTTCACCTTGTGCGCAGCACCTTCGGTGAATTGCAAAGCCATGGGGGTGAAGGATTCGACGCTCATGCTGACTATCTCCCGGCGTTATGCCGCCATAATGCGTGATGACGCGCATTATCCGCTTCTCCTAGAAAAGCGGTCAACTATTCATAAGTAGCAACGGCAAGCGAAGCACTGCCCGCTTGCCGTTTGAAGCCGCAAATCTACGCTGCAGTCAAGGCAACATCCCTGCATGGGACAAGCCCAGACGCTCATCCAGACCGAACATGATGTTCATGTTCTGCACGGCCTGGCCAGACGCGCCCTTGACCAGGTTGTCGATCACCGACAACACCACCACCAGGTCGCCATCCTGCGGACGATGCACCGCAATACGGCATACGTTGGCACCGCGAACGCTACGGGTTTCAGGGTGGCTGCCAGCCGGCATCACATCGACGAAAGGTTCGTTGGCATAGCGCTTCTCGTACAAGGCCTGCAGATCAACGGAGCGATCAACCACGGTTGCGTACAGCGTGGAATGGATACCACGGATCATCGGCGTCAAATGCGGAACGAAGGTCAGCCCCACATCCTTGCCCGCTGCGCGGCGCAGACCCTGACGAATTTCTGGCAAATGACGATGACCTTTAACGGCATACGCCTTCATGCTTTCTGACGTTTCGGCATACAGCGCGCCCACACTGGCACCCCGACCGGCACCGCTCACACCTGACTTGCAGTCAGCAATCAACTGCGACGTCTCTGCAAGACCGGCCTCCAATAGCGGCAGGAAACCCAACTGCGCCGAGGTCGGATAGCAACCTGGCACAGCGATCAAGCGGGCCTTTTTGATTTGCTCGCGGTTCACTTCCGGCAGGCCGTATACGGCTTCGTCCAGTAATTCTGGCGCACCGTGGGGCTGACCGTACCACTTGGCCCACTCTTCGGCATCCTGCAGACGGAAGTCAGCAGAGAGGTCGATAACTTTGGTGCCTGCGGCCAGCAGTTCACCCGCCAGGGCATGGGCTACGCCGTGAGGTGTAGCGAAGAACACCACATCGCACGCGCCCAGGGTTTGCGTGTCCGGCACGCTGAAGGCCAGGCCGTCATAGTGGCCGCGCAGGTTGGGATACATATCGGCAACCGGCAGGCCCGCCTCGGATCGAGAAGTGATGACTACCACTTCTGCCTGCGGATGCTGTGCCAGCAAACGCAGCAATTCGACCCCGGTGTAACCCGTGCCGCCGACAATACCGACCTTGACCATAACCTGCCCTCAACGAAACCACTGGAAAGCCTTTGATAATAGGGTCAGCGCGCCCCTGCGACAACCGCCAAGGTGACTCACAGACGCTCTACTACTACTATTTGATCTACCGTGAACCTGGGAATAACTAAAAATGCTTTATCTATGGCTAAAAGCCTTCCACATCATCAGCATTGTCTGCTGGTTTGCAGGCCTTTTTTACTTGCCCCGCCTCTTTGTTTACCACGCACAAAGCGAAGATTCCGTCAGCAAAGAACGCTTCAGCATCATGGAACGCAAGCTGTATCGCGGCATCATGGGGCCTGCAATGATTGCGACCCTGATCTTCGGCGGCTGGCTATTGTGGCTAAGCCCAGGCTTTCTCAGCCAAGGCTGGATGCACGCCAAGTTGACACTGGTGTTTCTGCTGATTGGTTATCACCATATGTGCGGCGCACAGGTAAAGCGTTTTGCCCGTGGTGAAAACAAACGCACTCACGTGTTCTACCGTTGGTTCAACGAAGTGCCGGTGGTGTTCTTGCTGGCTATCGTAATTCTGGTGGTGGTCAAACCGTTTTAAACTCACATCCTGACTAGCCGAGGTTATCCAATGTCGCTGCCCGCCCTGCTTGAACAACGCTTGCGCCTGCCGGTAGTTGCTGCGCCCATGTTTCTGATTTCCAACCCGCAACTGGTGCTGGCCTGCTGTCGCAACGGGGTAGTGGGCAGCTTCCCTGCACTCAACCAGCGTGAAAGCAGCGGGTTCAAGGCCTGGCTGGAAGAGATCGAAGCCGGGCTCGCCACATTGGATAACCCTGCGCCCTACGCCGTGAACCTGATCGTGCACAACAGCAACCCACGGCTACAGGCCGACCTGGCGATCTGCATCGAGCACAAGGTGCCCATCGTCATTACCAGCCTGGGCGCAGTCAAAGAGGTGGTGGATGCCGTCCACAGTTATGGCGGGCTGGTGTTCCACGATGTCACCACCCGTCGTCATGCCGAAAAAGCCGCAGAAGCCGGGGTCGACGGGCTGATTGCCGTCGCCGCCGGAGCCGGTGGCCATGCGGGCACCTGGAGCCCGTTTGCATTGCTGGCCGAAATTCGCCAGTTCTTCGACAAAACCGTATTGCTCTCGGGTTGCCTGAACCACGGCCACGAGATCCTGGCCGCGCAGATTATGGGCGCAGACCTTGCCTACCTCGGCACGCGCTTTATCGCTACACAAGAGAGCCAAGCGCCTGATGCCTACAAAGAGATGCTGCTGGCATCCCGCGCTGCCGATATCATCCACACCCCGGCAGTGTCAGGGGTACCCGCCAGCTTTATGCGCCAAAGCCTTGAAAATGCAGGTTTCGACCTTGCGGCACTCCAGGGCAAAAGCGAAGCCAGGCTCAAACCGCTGACCGATGAAGCCAAAGCATGGAAAACGGTCTGGTCTGCGGGCCAAGGCGTAGGAGAAATCCACGATCTACCCACCACCGATCAATTGATTGCACGCCTCGATGAGGAATACCGCAAGGCGCATAACCTCACTTCGACGCTGGCCCGACATTGGCCGCATCACTGACAGCACCAAGCCCGCCAATCCCGGCGGGCTTTTGTTAAACACATCCGGACAAGGAAGCCACCATGCCCGAGCTGAGCCTGGACAAAACCCCTCAAGAACACTACGCACCGCTTGACCCTTTGGGATTCAGCGGCCGGATCGGGCGTTTACGGCTACTGGCCTGGAGCATGATCATCAGCATCATCGCCATGATCACGTCACTGCTGGTGCTGCTTGCCGTCAAGGTTTCCCCCACGCTTGGCATTACCTGTGGTGCAACGCTCACATTGGCCTACTTCATCATCAGCCTGAGAATCAGCGCCCAGCGTTTACACGACATAAACTGGTCTGCCTGGATGCTGTTGCTGCATCTGGTGCCAGTGGCCAATCTGGTTCTGTCCCTCATGATGCTGCTGATGCCCGGCACGCCCGGCCCAAATAAATATGGCCCGCCGCCACCGCCCAACAGCCGGGCCGTCAACGTGCTGGCGGCAATCACGATCTTTTTGATTGGATTGGGCATTTGCGCAATGGTTGCCGTGCTGGCTTTGGGCCTGATGACTGCGGTGATCAACGCAGTGAACAGCAACAGCCTGTAGACTGCGTGCCTTAATGAACGCGTTAACGCCAGGGACATCATTGTCACCGGACTGTACCGTTGCAATGGAGAACAGCATGACCCGTTACGCTTTAATCACTGGCGCCACCAGCGGCATTGGCCTGGCCCTGGCTGAAGCCCTTGCCCGACGTGGGCGCAGCCTGATTTTGGTGGCCCGCCAACGGGATGCGCTGGAAACCATTGCCCTTGAGCTGACCCAGCGTTTCGGTATCGAGGTGTTGTTCCGCGCCTGTGATCTTGGCGAGCCCCTGCGCCTGTCCGGTTTTTTGCTCGAACTCGAAGAAGGCGATCGTCAGATCGACCTGCTGGTCAACTGCGCGGGCATAGGCACCTGCGGGCCGTTCCTGGCCCACGACTGGAGTGCCGAACAAGATCTGATCGAGCTCAATGTGCTGGCGCTCACCCGCTTGTGCCACGCCGTCGGCAATATGATGGCCGTCCAGGGCGGCGGGCAAATTCTCAATGTAGCTTCGATCGCCGCCTTCCAGCCCGGGCCCTGGCTCAGCACCTACTTTGCGAGCAAGGCCTATGTGCTGCATTTTTCCGAAGGTTTGCGCGAGGAAGTGAAAAAAACCGGCATCAAGGTTTCAGTCCTTTGCCCCGGCATCACCCGCACCCGTTTTTTTGATGCCGCCAACATTAATACCGACGCCATCAAGCAAAGTACCAGCGCCATGACCCCAGAAGAAGTTGCGCTCTACACTGTGCGCGCACTCGACAAAAACAGGGCGATCATCATTCCCGGGCGGCGCAATCGCTGGATAACTCGCTTGCCACGCCTGCTCTCACGCTGGATGACGCGAAAAATAGCCGCCTCAGTCAACAAATCCTACTGCCCTCGTTAACGAGGCTGGGCGTAACTGACTGCCCTGAGTACACTCAGACCGGACTTCACTCACGGAGACACAGCTTTGGATACTCTGTTCACCAAGATCATCAACCGCGAAATACCCGCCAAGATCATCTATGAAGACGATCAAGTGTTGGCTTTTCACGATATCGCCCCACAAGCACCGGTCCACTTTCTGGTTATCCCGAAAAAACCGATCCGCACGCTCAACGACCTGACCGAAGAAGACAAGCCGCTGGCAGGCCATATCCTGTTCACGGCACAGCGTCTGGCCAAAGAGCTGGGCTGCGAAGACGGCTTTCGCGTGGTGATGAACTGCAATGAAAAGGGCGGTCAGACCGTCTACCACATTCATATGCATGTTCTGGGTCAGCGCCAGATGAACTGGCCGCCGGGTTGATTGATCAATAACTAAGACGCGTGAGCCCGATGGCTCTCGCGTTCACCCGTGATCCAACGCAAACCCCGGCTGCGGGATTGGGGTAAACTGACCGCCGTGATTTTTTCCGGAGGTAAGCATGACTACCCAACGTCACTACTCGCCGATTGACCGTCTTCTGTTACAAGCCGATACCGCCTTGCGAACACTGCTGCCGTTCAGCGGTCAGCCGCATCGGCCGTCGCCTGCCATCGTCAAACCTGAACACCCTTTAGACCCACAGGCCAAGCGTCATGTTGCCGGTCTGATGCGTATCAACCATACCGGCGAAGTCTGTGCTCAAGCCTTGTATCAAGGCCAGGCGCTGACAGCCAAGCTTCCCCATGTGCGTGAGGCGATGGAACATGCCGCGGAAGAAGAAATCGATCATCTGGCCTGGTGTGAACAACGCATCCGTCAACTGGATAGCCACCCCAGCGTGCTGAACCCGTTATTTTACGGCATGTCCTTTGGGATAGGCGCCGCTGCCGGCTTGATTAGTGACAAGGTCAGCCTGGGGTTCGTGGCAGCGACTGAAGATCAGGTGTGCAAGCATCTGAACGAGCATCTTGAGCAACTGCCGCCTGAGGATGAAAAGTCCCGGGCAATTCTTGAGCAAATGCGTATCGACGAAGAACAGCACGCAGAGTCCGCGCTCAATGCCGGCGGTTTTCGCTTCCCTGCCCCGGTGAAGTTCGGCATGAGCCTGATGGCCAAGGTCATGACCAAAAGCACCTACCGGATCTGACAGCACAGTCTTTGTGCAAGCAGGCCAGTTTGCGATTCACGCGCCGCGGCCTTTCTGTCTAACCGTGGTCAGGCCATCGCGAGCAAGCCCGCTCCCACAGGGGTTCTGCGAAGCACAAAAAAAGGCGGCTACCGTGAGGTAGCCGCCTTTTTATGTGCCGAGAATTTACGCCATGTTGCGCGCGTAGAAAATCTCGAGCATTTCGTGTTTCACCCGTTCAGTGACCTGGGCGCGCTGTTCAACCGACAGATTGCTGGTGGCATCGCCGAACAGGTAGTTATCCAGTTCGAACTCCTTGAGCAGCATCTTGGTGTGGAACAGGTTTTCCTGGTACACATTTACGTCGGTCATCTGGTAACCGTCGCGGGTGTCTTCGGAGAGGTAGTTCTGGATCGAATTGATCTCGTGATCGATAAAGTGCTTTTTGCCTTCCACGTCACGGGTGAAACCCCGTACACGGTAATCGACAGTCACGATATCCGAATCAAACTGATGGATCAGATAGTTGAGAGCTTTAAGCGGTGAAATAACGCCGCACGTCGACACGTCAATATCCACACGGAATGTTGCAATCCCATCAACCGGATGAATTTCCGGGTAGGTATGCACCGTGATATGGCTTTTGTCGAGGTGAGCCAGGATGGTCTCGGGCAGCGGGCCTGGGGACTCTTCGATCTGGCTTTCGGTAGGTATTACCGGCTGCTCGGAGATCAGAATAGTCACGCTGGCGCCTTGGGGGTCGTAATCCTGACGGGCAATGTTCAGGATGTTGGCACCAATGATATCAACCACATCTGTAAGGATCTGCGTCAGGCGCTCTGCGTCGTACTCTTGATTGATGTACTCAACATATGCCTGCTGGTCTTGCGGGGTTTCCGCATAACAGATGTCATAGATGTTGAAGCTCAAGGTCTTTGTCAGGTTATTGAACCCGTGGAGCTTGAGTTTGCTTTTCACCGTTATAAAACTCTCTATGTCGATGCGGCTCGGCCGCGTGATCCAGCATGCCCGTCAAGTGCGTGGGACGCACCTGCGTAGGACGGTTAACACCTCTTCGCGATGGCGATTTTGGTTATCTGTTCGGACATGCGGCCGGGAATCAACCCCGCCACTACCCTGAAAAAAGTGGCGCATTATGCAGACGTCAGCGACTGATCGCCAGAGTCTGCATCGCTTTTATGAAAATTGAATGTCCGCTCAGGCCAGTTCAATAATTTCATAGTCATGGCTGATGGCAACACCCGCAGCGCCGAGCATGATCGAAGCCGAACAATACTTCTCGGCCGACAGCTCGATGGCGCGCTTGACCTGGGCTTCTTTCAAACCACGACCCTTGACCACAAAGTGCAGGTGTATTTTGGTGAACACCTTTGGATCTTCGGTGGCGCGCTCAGCCTCCAGAAACGCTTCACAGCTCTCAACCGCCTGACGCGACTTCTTGAGAATGCTGACCACGTCAAAGTTGCTGCAGCCGCCGAGGCCCAACAGCAGCATTTCCATCGGACGCACGCCCAGGTTGCGACCGCCACTCTCAGGCGGGCCATCCATTACAACAACGTGGCCACTACCGGATTCGCCCAAAAACATGGCTTCGCCAGCCCATTGAATGCGTGCCTTCATCGCCCAGACTCCACTGTTTTAAAAGGGGCGCCAGCTTAGCACAGGGCCAGAAACTCATAACTCGCCGCACTGAAGCGTTTCTCCGATAAGCCACTCTGAAAATTCTACTAACCACACAGAACCTGTCTGGTAAGCTGGCGCCAAATAGCCGGCGCCAGCCAGCTAGCACTCTATATAAAAATAGATCTGACCCTTACTGTGCCAGCTTTTCGGGAAACAACCATGGTTGCTCTTACTCCCATACCCAAGATCAAAAACCTCGACAAGTTTTTGACTTTTTGCCAGCGCAAACGCTACCCCGCCAAGAGCAATATCATCTGCGCTGGCGAATCTTCACACACCCTGTTTTTCATCATCAAAGGCTCGGTAACGGTTTTGATTGAAGACGAGGAAGGTCGTGAAATGATCATTGCCTACCTCAATAGCGGCGACTTTATCGGCGAGCTGGGTCTGTTTGAACAGGCAGGCCAGGAGCAGACGCGCAGTGCATGGGTTCGAGCCAAGACCGAGTGCGAAGTTGCTGAAATCAGCTACCCAAAATTCCGAGAGTACACCCAGCAAGAACCAGAAATTCTTTACGCGATGAGTGGCCAAATCGCACAGCGCCTGCGCAACACCACACGCAAGGTCGGTGATCTTGCGTTCTTTGATGTCACCGGAAGAGTGGCTCGCTGCCTGCTGGAACTGTGCAAGCAACCGGACGCCATGACCCATCCCGATGGCATGCAAATCAAGATCACTCGGCAGGAAATCGGCAGGATTGTCGGCTGTTCGCGAGAGATGGTAGGACGCGTACTCAAAAGCTTGGAAGAACAGAACCTGGTAAGCGTCAAAGGCAAGACCATGGTGGTGTTCGGTACGCGCTAAACCTTGAGCAAGGGCGCCAGGAGCTGTTGATAACTGGCACTCAGGCGCTCAAAGAAATCCGGAGCGGCAAAGGCCTCGTGCAGCGCAACATGGCTGTCGGCCATGCAATATTGCTCCAGATCGCATAACCGATTGAATCGATTGACTGCAGCCACCATCGACTCACGTTCGTTATCCACCAGCAAGGCACCGTGCACAAGACCGACAGGGCGCTGCCCGCCTTTGCTCTGGCGCCAGCGCTGGGCGGTGCCTACCAGTTTTCGGGCATTGAGATTGACGTTGAAGCGACCATCACAAAACGCGCCTTCAACCTCCCCCAAAGACGCCTCCCCACCCAATTGCGTCAACAAATCACAGATGGGCTCGCACAAACGGCGATAAGCCGTTTCGATACGCCCATGATCGCCTTCACTGGGTAAAGGTGCGTAAACCAGGGCAATATTGACGGTCGATGCCGATTGCGGAACGGGTTCGCCACCGGTTTCACGCAGCAGGATTGGCCAGCCACTGGCAGCCAGTTCGACACTGGCCTGCTCAAAACCGGGCAGGCGACTCAAGCGCCGTGGCATGACCAGCGCCCGGTCGGTGGGCTGCCAGAACAGCACACCCGCCTCGCACTCACCGGCACACACAGATGCCAGTAAATCCTGTTCGGCCTTGAGGCCGGCTTCGACGGTGAGTTGCTGAATGGGTGTCATGGGATTCCTTATCAGACACTGAGCCCTTGTGGGAGCGGGCTTGCCCGCGATTCAGGCGCCGTGGCCTGACAGGCAAATCGCACTGATGCTATCGCGAGCAAGCCCGCTCCCACAGGGGGGGATTGGGTCAATCCAGGGTCGAGCCCGTCACTGCAGTAGCACGCTCAGGGAAGAACAAGCGCTGCAGTTCATTGCCCGGGTTTTCGGCACGCATAAAGGCTTCGCCCACCAGGAACGAATACACTTCGCTGATTTCCATCAACTCCACATCCGCCCGGTTGAGAATGCCGCTTTCGGTAATCACCAAACGGTCACGGGGAACGCGCGGCAACAGGTCCAGCGTGGTTTCCAGGCTGACTTCAAAGGTGTGCAGGTTGCGGTTGTTGATACCCACCAGCGGTGTGTCGAGGGTTTTAAGCGCACGTTCAAGCTCATCGCCATCATGCACTTCAACCAGCACATCCAGCCCGACGCTTTTGGCAACAGCCGCCAGCTCGGCCATTTTTACGTCGTCCAGGGCAGAGACGATCAACAGCACACAGTCGGCGCCCAACGCCCGGGCTTCGACGACCTGGTAAGGGTCGATCATGAAGTCCTTGCGGATAACCGGCAAAGTACTCGCGGCACGTGCCTGCTGCAGGTACGCATCGGCACCCTGGAAGTAGTCGATATCGGTCAGCACTGACAGGCAGGTAGCGCCACCTGCCTGATAGCTTTTAGCAATCTCGGCAGGCACGAAGTGCTCGCGAATCACACCCTTGCTCGGCGATGCCTTTTTGATTTCAGCAATCACCGCGGGCTGTTTTTTCCTGGCCTGCGCCAGCAAGGCACTGGCAAAACCACGAACAGGATCAGCCTGAGCGGCCAAACGCTCAAGTTCAGCCAGGCTTACCCGCGCACTGCGCTCGGCAACCTCCTGAACTTTACGCGCCAGAATATTTTCCAGAACGGTTGGCACACTCATGCTTCATTCTCCTGCTTGAAAATCGCGGTAAAGGCGCCGAGCTCTTCGAGCTTTTCCCGGGCCAGCCCGGTATGCAGCGCGTCGTGGGCCAATTCCACACCTTCTTTGAGTGTGTAGGCAAGGTCCGCGGCGTACAGAGCAGCACCTGCATTGAGTACAATCATTTCAGCCGCTTTCTGGCCTGCTTCGGTTTTGCGCCGCCCCAAGGCATCACGGATCAGCTCCAGCGATTGCTCCGGGCTGTCGACCACCAGGCCAAACAGGCTTTGGCTCTTGATGCCAAGGTCTTCAGGCTGAACCCAATACTCCTTGATTTCACCTTTATGCAATTCCGCTACAAAGGTCGGTGCTGCCAGGCTGAACTCATCCAGGCCATCCTGCGAGTGCACCACCAGCACGTGCTTGCTGCCCAGACGCTGCAACACTTCAGCCAGGGGCCGGCACAGCGCCTGATTGAACACGCCGACCACTTGATGCAATACACCAGCCGGATTCGTAAGCGGGCCAAGCATATTGAACAGGGTACGCAGGCCAAGATCGCGACGAGGGATGGCCGCATGCTTCATGGCGCCATGATGGCATTGTGCGAACATAAAACCGATGCCCACGCTGTCAATGCAGCGGGCAACTTGAACCGGGGTCAGGTTCAGGTACACACCGGCCGCTTCCAGCAGGTCGGCACTGCCGCTTTTACCGGACACCGCGCGGTTGCCATGCTTGGCCACCGTGCAGCCAGCGGCCGAAATCACCAACGCCGAAGCGGTGGACACGTTGAAAATATTCGCGCCGTCGCCGCCGGTACCAACGATATCGACCACGCCGTCCAGGGTCTTGAGTTCAACCTTGTCTGCCAGCTCGCGCATCACGGTCACGGCACCGACGATTTCGTCGATGCTTTCGCTCTTCATGCGCATGCCCATCATGAACGCGCCAATCTGCGCCTCGGTGCATTGACCGGTCATGATGTCGCGCATCACATCACGCATTTCATCGGTGGTCAGGTCGAGGTGACCGACGATACGGTTCAGGGCTGTCTTGATATCCATTTGAAGTCCTTAGCGCGTGCCGCCGGTTTGTTTAAGAAAGTTGGCAAACAGTTCATGACCCTGTTCGGTCAGGATCGACTCAGGGTGAAACTGCACCCCTTCGATGTTCAGCGTCTTGTGGCGCAGGCCCATGATCTCGTCGACCGAGCCATCTTCAAGCTGGGTCCAGGCCGTCAGCTCCAGGCAATCCGGCAGGGTGTCGCGCTTGACCACCAACGAGTGGTAACGGGTTACGGTCAGCGGATTATTGAGGCCCTGGAACACTCCGGTATCGAGGTGATAAACCGGACTGGTCTTGCCGTGCATCACCTGGCGCGCGCGTACCACATCGCCGCCAAAGGCCTGGCCGATGGACTGATGGCCCAGGCACACGCCCAGGATCGGTAGTTTGCCCGCAAAGTGCTTGATGGCTTCAAGAGAGATGCCCGCCTCATTTGGCGTGCATGGACCGGGCGAGACCACAATGCGCTCGGGCTGGAGCGCTTCGATCTGGGCCACGGTCAACTCATCGTTGCGTACCACCTTGACCTCGGCACCCAACTCGCCGAGGTACTGCACAACGTTGTAAGTAAAAGAGTCGTAATTATCGATCATCAGCAACATGTTGCTAAACCTCTGAATTCACTGACATTCAAAACTGTTTTCAGAATGCATTACCCGCAGTTTCGATTGCTGGATTGAACACACCAACCGAGGGGTAGCCATTCAGGAAAACGCAGGGGGCAGGTCCGGCGAGGCCGGCAGAGAAATATTAGGCGCGCCAACGCCAACGGCCATGGGCCTTGAGAACTCGCATAAAGAGTTTGCTGATGATCAACACAGGAAGGGTCTCATTTCTACGTCATGGCACAGTAACGTAGCCTTGCAACAGGTGCAACACGGGGCAGCACATACGGGGAAAAACACCTGTTAAGTACTTTGTGACTTTGTTTTGCATGAAACATTTAATACAGATTGTCTTGCTAAGGTCTGTAACCCAAATAATAAAAACAGGTCGTCACATGCGCAGGTTTTCCCTACTTATCCCCCTGGCGGGATGTATCTTGTCCGTCGTCAGTGAACGAGCAGTTGCAGCACCCTCCCCGTACTCCACCATGATTGTGTTCGGCGACAGCCTGAGCGACTCGGGGCATTATCCAGGGGTAGGCAGTGGCATGCGTTTCACCAATCTCACCGGACCGACGTACAAGGAATACCGGGGTGAGGAATATGCTGGCGTTGCGCCCACTCGGCTGGGCATAAAACTGGGTATCGCACCCGCAGATCTGCGCCCGTCCACATCGCCGGGTAACTTTCTTACCGGGGAACCCGACGGCAACAACTGGGCGGTGGGCGGCTATCGCACAGACCAGATACTCAATTCCATCAAGACCGAGTCAAAGGTCGCCTTCCCGGATGACTGGGCCTTGGTAGGCGGCTACGTCCTGCGCAGCAAGCCTGGTTACCTTGTGCAGAACAGCTTCACGGCTGACCCCAAGGCGTTGTATTTCATTTCAGGTGGCGGCAATGACTTTCTCCAAGGCAAGGTCACCAACCCCGCCGAAGCAGGCCAAGCCGCACAAAGGCTGGCGGCAAGCGCCCACACCCTGCAACAGGCAGGGGCACGCTACATCATGGTCTGGCTGCTGCCCGATCTGGGCCTCACGCCAGCCGTTTACGGTACACCCACACAGGCTGGCACCAGCGCCCTGAGCGCTCTGTTCAATCATGAGCTAACCCAGCAACTGGCGCAGATTGACGCCGAGGTGATCCCCCTCAATATCCCGCTGCTGCTGCGTGAAGCCATCGCAGACCCCACCCGTTATGGCCTGGCACTGGGGCAGGACCTTGTCGCGACCTGTTTCAACGGCGAAGAGTGTACGGAAAACCCGCAGTACGGCCTCAACAGCGCAACCCCCAACCCGGCCAAACTGCTGTTCAACGACTCGGTACACCCCACCGAGACAGGACAACAGCTGATTGCCGACTATGCCTACTCATTGCTGGCCACCCCATGGGAGCTGACCTTGTTACCCGTCATGGCCCAAGGCTCGCTAAACGCCCATCAAGACCAACTGCGTCACCAATGGGCTGGCGATAACGGCCATTGGCAAGCCGTTGGCCAATGGAGACCCCTGCTCGCCGGTGGCGGGCAACGCCTGGAAATCGACAAGCAGGCCACGTCCGTGAGTGCCGATGGCAAAGGCTACAACCTGAACATCGGCACCAGCTACAGGCTGGATGAAACCTGGCGATTTGGCGTTGCAGGCGGGTTTTACCGGCAACGCCTGGAGACCGGAGCCAATGAATCGGACTACAAGCTCAACAGCTATATGGGCAGCGTGTTTGCCCAATACCAGCACAGTCACTGGTGGGGTGATGCCGCACTGACTTTGGGCAGGTTGGATTACGACAGCCTAAAGCGTAAATTCGCGCTTGGTGTGGGTGAAGGCATGGAGCAAGGCCAGGCCGACGGACATCTGCGGGCATTAAGTACACGCCTGGGGTATGAAATCGCACAGGCTGCAGACCTGTGGCAGCTGTCGCCTTTTATCAGCGCCGACTACTCGCGGGTGGAAGTTAACCGCTATGAAGAAAAGGGCCGACGTTCGACTGCATTGAACTACGAAGAGCAGACACTGGTTTCAAAGCGCCTGGGCGCGGGTTTGCTCGCCAGTTACCAGGCCACCCCACAGACTCTGCTGTTCGGCGAAGCCGCCCATGAGCATGAGTTCCAGAGCGATACCCAGCGCCTGAATACCGCGCTCAACAGCCTGCCCAACAATCGCTTCAAACTCGAAGGCTATACGCCGCCAAGCAACCTCGGGCGTATCAGCCTGGGGGCTAGCCACAGGCTGACCGCCGACCTCAGGCTGCAGGCGACTTATAACGTAAGGAAAAGTGATGGCGTGACGCAACAGGGCGCCAATATCGGGCTAAGTCTGAATTACTAAAGCCTGTGGAAGGGAGCGGGCACGCTCGCTCCCACAAGCCGGTTGCAGGTTTTTAATCCCGCGGGGTGTGCTCGGCCAGGGCCACGGCACGGAACATTGCTCGGCGCTTGTTCAGCGTTTCTTCCCATTCCAGGGCCGGGACCGAATCAGCAACAATGCCGCCACCGGCCTGCACATGCAGCTCTCCGTCCTTGATCACTGCAGTACGGATCGCAATCGCTGTATCCATATTGCCGTTCCAGGCGAAGTAACCCACAGCCCCGCCATACACACCGCGCTTGACCGGCTCCAGTTCGTCGATGATTTCCATCGCACGAATTTTCGGTGCGCCAGACAACGTACCCGCCGGCAGAATCGCCCGCAGTGCATCCATCGCTGTGAGCCCGCTTTTAAGCTGGCCGGTGACGTTGGACACAATGTGCATGACGTTGGAATAACGCTCGATCACCATTTTCTCGGTGAGCTTGACCGAACCGACTTCAGATACACGACCCGTGTCATTACGGCCCAGGTCGATCAGCATCAGGTGCTCGGCGATTTCCTTGTCATCACTGAGCAGGTCTTCTTCAAGCGCCAGATCAGCCTCTTCGGTTGCGCCACGCGGACGCGTGCCGGCAATCGGGCGTACGGTAATCAGATTGTCTTCAACCCGTACCAGCACTTCCGGCGAGCTGCCCACAACATGGAAGTCGCCAAAGTTGAAGAAGTACATATACGGCGTAGGGTTGAAGCAGCGCAGAGCGCGATACAGGTCGATGGGCGCAGCCTTGAAGTCGATGGACATTCGCTGCGAGGGCACTACCTGCATGCAATCGCCCGCAAGGATGTAGTCCTTGATGGTATCGACGGCTTTCTCGTAATCGCCCTGGGTGAAGCTGGAGCGAAACACCGGGTCAGCCGACTGCTGCGCTGTAAAGTCCAGGCCGCGACGCGGGGTAATCGGTTGACGCAGTTGTTCAAGCAGCGCCTCAAGCCGGGCCTGGCCTTCTTCATAAGCCTCAGGCTGAGCCGGGTCGACCAGCACAATCGCGTGCATCTTGCCCGCCAGGTTGTCGAACACCACCACGGCGTCCGATACCATCAGCAAAATATCCGGCACACCCAGAGGATCGGGGTTCGGGCACTTGCCCAGGCGTTTCTCCACATAACGTACGCAGTCATAGCCGAAATAGCCCACCAGGCCACCGTTGAAACGCGGTAAGCCGGCGATGGTCGGCACGTTGTAACGGGCCTTGAACTGCTCGACGAAGGTCAGTGGATCCTCAACCTCACAGGCTTCGATCTCGACACCGTCATGGGTCACGCTGACCTGATGATCATGCACACGCAACACAGTGCGGCATGGCAAGCCAATAATCGAATAACGCCCCCACTTCTCGCCGCCCTGCACCGACTCCAGCAAATAGGAGTTGGGCTGATCGGCCAGCTTCAGGTAGATCGACAACGGCGTGTCGAAGTCAGCCAGGGTTTCGCGTGCAAGGGGGATACGGTTATAGCCGGCAGCGGCCAAACGCAGGAATTCTTCGCGGATCATGAGGTGCCTCGTGGTCTGAGGGTAAAACGGTCAGGTATGCAAACGTGCCGACTGCGCGGCCAGATTCAAGTCAGGCGCGCCAACGCCAGCGGGCCAGGGCCTTGATGACTTTCATCCAGAGTTTGCGGGTGACCACCACGATGGAATCTCTTCGAGAGGGGGAAACAGAATTGCCCAACGTTATCTCAGGCGCAGATTCTAAGCAACCGGCTATCAGCTCTTGCAGGTTACCAATCACCATATCCGGTGACTCTTCTTCAATCGGGCGACCGTGGTTGTAGCCGTAACTCAGCGCTACGCAACGAACACCGGCAGCCTTGGCGGCCAGCACGTCATTTCGCGAATCGCCGACAAATATCGATTGCGCGGGAGTAGCGCCAGCCATTTTCATTACAAACAGTAAGGCAGCAGGGTCGGGTTTTGTCTGTGGCAGGGTGTCGCCACCGATAATCCAGCGGAAAAACCGCCCCAGTTTCAACTCATCCAGTAATGGCGCCACAAAGCGTTCGGGCTTGTTGGTGATCAGGGCCATTTCAACACCCTGCTTTTGCAGCCACTTGAGGCTTTCACGCACACCGGGGTAGACCTTGGTGTGTGCATGGCCACCGTCGTAGGCTTCCATGAAAATTTCCAGTGCCTGTTCGGCCTCTGTGTCATCAACACCACTGCCGTCCATATTCCCGGCCAGGGCACGGCGCACCAGCATGGGCGCGCCGTTACCGATCCACAGCCGTACGTTTTCAATCCCGGCGGGCGGACGACCGAGCTTGAGCAGCATGGCCTCCACGGCAACGGCCAAATCCGGTACCGAATCAATCAGGGTGCCATCCAGATCGAACATCACCAATTTTGGCAGCTGCCCCTGGAGTAGCTGCTCAAAGCGGCTCATGGGCGGGCCAACGCAAGCTCGGCACGCATTTTCTGAATCACTTCTTCATAGTTTGGCGTGTTGAAAATGGCGGAGCCGGCGACAAAGGTATCGGCACCGGCTTCAGCGATTTCACGGATATTGCCAACGTTTACGCCGCCGTCGATTTCCAGACGAATCTCGCGACCGCTGGCATCGATCAGGGCACGGGCTTCGCGCAGTTTGTTGAGCGTGCCGGGAATGAATTTTTGCCCGCCAAAGCCCGGGTTCACGCTCATCAGCAAGATCATGTCGACCTTGTCCATCACGTACTTGAGCACATCCAGCGGGGTGGCCGGGTTGAACACCAGACCAGCCTTGCAGCCGCCTTCGCGGATCAGTTGCAGGGAGCGGTCGATGTGCTGGGTCGCTTCGGGGTGGAAGGTGATATAGGTGGCGCCGGCTTCGATAAAGTCGCCGATGATGCGATCGACCGGGCTGACCATCAGATGCGCATCAATCGGTGCGGTGACGCCGTACTTGCGCAGGGCGGCGCAGACCATCGGGCCGATGGTCAGGTTGGGTACGTAATGGTTGTCCATGACATCGAAGTGAACGATATCAGCACCCGCGGCGAGTACGTTGTCCACTTCTTCGCCGAGACGGGCGAAATCGGCGGAAAGAATCGATGGGGCAATAGCGAAGGGCTGCATGACGCACCTTTTAGTGGGCTAAACACGGTGGCGCGCATTGTATACCGCTGGCTATGTGCCGCACACCGTAGCAGCGATGATTGGCCATTTGTAGCAGCTGCCGAAGGAACGAGGCTGCGTTCGGTTGCGCAGCGACCGTAAACCCTCAACCCCGATTTTAGATGACACACCGTGTTGCCTGTTTTTACGACGGCTTCGCCGCCGAACGCAGCCTCGTTCCTTCGGCAGCTGCTACGCAAAGTGCAATATCCGGTTAAGTGTTCACTTTGATACTTGCCGATGGCTGATCTAGCGTTAGAAAAAAACAGACCGAGGGCAAAGGATTGCCAATTTCAAACAACGCTTGTCACCTGCGCACCGGGCGCTACTCCGAACCCGGCCACATATACCTGCTCACCGCCGTCACCGAGCTACGGCGACCCGTATTTACCGACTTCCATCTAGGCCGCCTTGTGGTGAACCAACTCCGGCATGCTCACGACGACGGCATCGTCAGGTCCATCGCCTGGGTGGTCATGCCTGACCACTGCCACTGGCTCGTAGAGTTACGTACCAAAACCCTGGGCGAGTTGATGTGCCGATTCAAGTCACGCAGCAGCATTACGGTCAATCAAGCATGCCGATCCAGTGAGCGAATCTGGCAAAGGGGCTATCACGACAGGGCTGTCAGACAGGAAGAGGACATTAAAAACATCGCCCGCTACATCATCAAAAACCCGATCCGCTCTCAACTGACCTCGCGGATCGGTGATTACCCCCTGTGGGATGCCTGCTGGATCTAGACCCGAGCCGTACGCATTTTCTCGCTACGCCCACGCAACCACATCAGGAGCCGATAACTCACAGAGAGCAAAAACATTTCATCTCAACCGTCATACCCTGACAAATACTGATCAACCCATTACGCTGCCGGTACTACTTCTGGCCTGGAATAACCGATGCTTTCTTATCGTCTGGCACTACCGGCTTTGTGCCTGTCGCTGATATTGCCGTTCGCCCTGCCAGTGCTTGCAGCCGATACCAAGCCCCAAGTCGAGCCAGAACCCGCAGTTCGCGCGCCCCTGCCCGAGCGCAGTCAGGAAGAAGCGGCGGCCCTTGAGCGGCAATTGCCGCAACATGAGCAACAACAACTGCAAGCACCCAATGACAGTTTTCTCGCCCTGTGGAAGCCCGCAAACAGCAGCGCCCCCGAGGGTGCGGTCATCATCATCCCCGGAGCCGGTGAAACCGCTGACTGGCCACTGACCGTCAGCCCTCTGCGCAACAAGCTGCCGGACGCCAACTGGGCCAGCCTGAGCCTGAGTCTGCCGGACATGCAAAGCGAAGCCAGCCAGCCGCGCGAAGCCGAACCAGAGAAACCTCCTGCTGCAATTGCGACTGACAGTAGCAGCAAGGCAGCCACCACCACGGCCAAACCCATCGAGCAGGCCGCCAGTGACGGCACCGAAAGCACGGAACCCGAAGCGGCTCAAACCGGGCAAGACCTGGACAAGGCCGATGCCGAGCGCATCTTCGCCCGTATTGATGCAGCGATTGCCTTTGCCCAGCACCAGAACATGCGCACTGTCGTTCTGCTCGGCCATGGTTCCGGGGCCTACTGGGCGTCGCGTTATATCAGTACCAAGCATCCTGCCCAGATCCAGAAACTGATCATGGTGTCTGCCCGCAAACCTGTGTTGGCAGAGCCGGACCTGAGCCAGTTGACCCCGGCCCTCAACGTGGCGCTGCTGGATATCTTCTATAAAGACCAACCCCTGGCCCGCGAAGCCGCCCTGCAAAGATTGCAGGCCAGCAAGCGAGCCAACGGGTCGAATTTCAAGCAGGTCGGATTGCTCGCCACCCCGGGCAACCGGGATGGTGAACAGGAGCAGTTGTTTCGCCGTGTACGCGGCTGGCTCAGCCCGCAACCTGTGGATAAGTAAACTGCGCTAAAAACCACGCCGTTCACGGATCGAGGCGTAGGCCTGGTGCAGTTCACGGGTTTTTTCCGTGGCCTCGCGCACCTGCGCCGGGCCCGCACCGCTGCCGGCAACCTTGTCAGGGTGATGACGACTGAGCAGGCGGCGATAGGCTCGCTTGATTTGCTCAGGATCACTGGCCTCGGTCACCCCCAGCAGAAGCAGCGCTTGCCGGTAGGTACCGCCACGGGTCGCCAGCGGTTTGGGCTGAGGCTCATGTTCGCCACCCAACACCAGAACCTGTTGGCGGGTCCAGCCCAGCCAGCCCCCCCAAAGCACTATCAGCTCACGTTCCTGGGGAGCCACCCGGCCATCGGCCAGGATCATTCGCCAGCAGGCACGCAATACACCTTCTGCCGCATGAGGCTGAGCCTTGAGCCGTTTCAGGTAACCGCGCAGCGAATCAGTACCGGATTTGCCACGGTTGAACGCGGTAATGGCACGCTTTTGCGCTGCAGGCTCCATATCGAGCTGACGCATTTCCAGCCGCGCCTGCTCGATATGCTTGCCCACCACCTGTCCGCCGCTTTTGGCCAGACGACCGAGCAACACAAACAACAACTCATCGTTGCGCAGCACCGGCCGGGCACCAAAACGCTCAAGCAGATCGGCCCAACTGTGCAGTTGCAAGCGCCGGTCGAGCGCCTGCCCCAGTAAAGCACCGAGCATGGCCCCCGGAATACTGGCTATGAAAAAGCCTGCTCCGGCTCCGAGCAGAGTCCCTGGCCACAACATTCTAGCGCGCGTCCTTGATCAACGACTCGACCTCGGCCAGGCGCTCGTGCGTCCCTACATCCACCCAATGCCCTTGCAATCGCTCACCTGTCACTAGCCCTGCCGCCATGGCGTTACGTAATAGCGGTGCCAGTTTGAATGCACCCGCCGTACAGCCCCTGAACAGATCGGGGTGAAGCACGGCGATACCGCTGTAGGTCAGCGTATCGGCACCCGACATGCCATCTTGAACCTGTCCGCCGCTCAAGCTGAAATCACCGCTCGTGTGGTGTGCCGGGTTATCCACAAGAACCAGATGAGCCAGCCCGGTCAACGGCTGACGCAAGGCAGCAAACTCGTAATCGGTCCAGATATCACCGTTCACCACGGCAAAGGGTTCATCGCCAAGCAACGCCAGCGCCTGGAAAATTCCGCCACCGGTCTCTAGCGGTTCGCCTTCCGGGGAGTACTGGATGCTGACACCAAACTGCGAACCGTCGCCCAGATGATCTTCAATTTGCTGACCCAGCCAGGCATGGTTGATCACAATGTCGGTAAAACCTGCCGCGGCCAGCGCCCGCAAGTGGTACTCAATCAACGGCACGCCACCCACACGCACCAAGGGCTTTGGTGTATGCAGGGTCAGTGGCCGCAAGCGCTCGCCCTTACCGGCGGCCAGAATCATCGCTTTCATGCATCGACCTCGCTGACCAGCCCCAGGCTGCTGAACAACTCACCCAGCTCTGCCAGCTCGGGACGTCGCGCCAGCACAGCTTCTATATAAGAGAAGAAGCGCGGTACATCGGCCAGATAGCGTGGTTTGCCATCGCGATGACAAATGCGGGCAAAAATGCCGATCACTTTCAAATGCCGCTGCACACCCATCAGGTCGCTGGCGCGCAAGAATTCTTCAAAATCGCGCTGCACCGGGATGCCCAACGGCAGCGCCAGCTTCCAGTAATCCTGCAGCCAGTTGCGCACACGCTCTTCAGGCCAGCTCAAGAAGGCGTCCTTGAACAGGCACGTAATGTCGTACGTCACCGGGCCATACACTGCGTCCTGGAAATCCAGCACCCCAGGATTGGGAATGCTGAGCATCAGGTTGCGTGGCATAAAATCGCGGTGCACCAGCACTTTGGGCTGCGCCAGGGCACTGTCGATCAGCAGCGTACTGACTCGTTGCCAGACGGCCTGTTGCTGCTCATTGAAATCCACCCCCAGGTGAGCTCGCACGTACCACTCGGGGAACAGCTCCAGCTCGCGGCGCAACAAGGCCACGTCATAGCTGGGCAAAGGCTCGTTCATCGGCAATTGCTGAAAGGCCAGCAAGGCTTCAATGGCATCCTTGAACAACTCGTCGGCGTTGCTGTTGTTGATCACGTCCAGGAAGGTCTTGTTACCCAGATCGTTGAGCAATAGAAAGCCGCGATCAAGATCCTGAGCGTAAATTTTCGGTACGTTAATCAGGCAAGTTCGCAAAAAATCAGCAATATCGACGAAAGGTTTGCAGTTTTCATGGGGCGGCGGCGCGTCCATGACAACAAAACTGCGGCCCTCGCCCTCCCAGCGAAAATAGCGTCTGAAGCTCGCATCGCTACTGGCAGCAGTCAACGTGGCCGGGGGCACAGCTCCCCAACCCTCATTCTCGAACACGGTTGCCAGCTGCTCATCCAGCCAAACTTTCAGGTGTTGCAGGCGTACATCTTGGTCAGGCATTACAAGGGTCTCCGACGGCGCTAGCCGTCAAGCGGGTCATGCTTTATTATCCAGAATCTTTTCCAGACCATCGATAGGCGTGCGGTCCCCCACCGCGGGCTGATGGCACGCAGGAAGCCCGGACTAATAAGATGGCATTGAAATCCCCCGCGTTTCGTAAAAAATTTCCGTTGCTGGTAACCGGCAGTTTGCTGGCCATGCAACCTCTCGCCACGCCGTTCGCGTTTGCCGAGGAGCAGTATGACTGTTCCGTGTCGGCTACGGGGGGCTGGGATTGCGCACCAAAAACCAACGTGGCGCAACTGCCACCGCGTCCTGCGCACGGTGACGGGTCTGTGGGTGCCAGCGGTGAAACCAGCGAGCAGGCCAAACAGGCCCCGCTGGTCACCGAGGCCAAAGGCCGTGGGCTCAAGGCGCGCAGTGACGATTACAGTCACCTCGACTGGGTGCCCCGGGACAAGCTGACCGCTGCGCAGTTGGCCGAAACCGGCCCGTACTGCTCCGGTTCGTACGTAGAGCCCATCCGTCCGGGCATGAACGACCCCACCAGCAAAAGCGACGCCCCGACCTTTATCGGCGCCAAAGCCTCCCGCTATGAGCAGGAAGAGCAGGTTGCGACCCTGGCCGGTGACGTAGTCATGCGCCAGGGCAGCATGCAGATCGAAGCCGACGAAGCCAGCCTGTACCAGGCTGAAAGCCGTGGCGAGCTCAACGGCAAGGTGCGCCTGCGTGACAACGGCGCACTGATCGTCGGCGACCACGCCGATGTGCAACTGGACACGGGTGCGGCCAAGGTCGACAACGCCGAATATGTGCTGCACAAGTCGCGCATCCGCGGCAGTGCGCTGTATGCCAAGCGTGCCGAAGACTCGATCATCCGCCTCAAGGATGGTACCTACACCACCTGCGAGCCAAACAGCAACGCCTGGCAGCTCAAGGGCAATAACATCACGTTGAACCCGGCCACCGGTTTCGGTACGGCCACCAACGTGACGCTGCGGGTCAAGGACATTCCGGTGTTCTACACCCCGTACATCTATTTCCCGATCGACGATCGCCGCCAGTCCGGTTTCCTGCCGCCGTCCTTCAGCAGCAGCACCGACACCGGCTTTATGCTCGTGACCCCGTACTACTTCAACCTGGCACCCAACTACGATGCCACGTTGTACCCGCGCTACATGACCAAGCGCGGCCTGTTGATGGAAGGCGAGTTCCGCTACCTGACCGAATCGAGCGAAGGCCAGTTCGGTGCCGCGTACCTCAACGACGACAACGACGACCGCAAGCGCCAGACCGACTACACCGACAAGCGCTACATGCTTAACTGGCAGCACAAGGGTGGTCTCGACTCCCGTGTACTGACCGAAGTCGACTACACCAAAATCAGCGATCCGTATTACTTCCAGGACCTGGAAAGTGACCAGATCGGCGTTGAAAGCCGTGACTTCCTGAACCAGCAAGGCGCCGTCAGCTACCGTGGCGATGACTACACCGCCAAACTGAACGTGCAGGCCTATCAACTGGCCACCGTTACCCAGATCACGCCTTACGACAAGCTGCCGCAACTTACCCTCGATGGCATGCTGCCAAATCATTCGGGTGGCCTGAACTTCGCCTACAACACCGAGCTGGTACGGTTTGACCGCAGCCTGGAAAACGGCCAGTACACCAACGAGGACGGCACCACCGCCAATCGTCTGGATACCAACGTGACCGGCCTGGCCCGTGCCAACGGCACACGCATGAACCTTGCCCCAAGTGTCAGCCTGCCGCTGAACTGGAGCTATGGCTTCCTGACGCCGTCCCTGAAGTACATGTACACCCAGTACGATCTGGATCTGGATGGCACCGGCAAGACTCAGTTGACCAGTGCTGGTGGCAAGTTCGACAGCTCGGTCAACCGCAGCGTGCCAATCGCCAGCGTTGACAGCGGCCTGTACTTCGACCGCAACACCAACTGGTTCGGCACCGACTACCGCCAGACCCTGGAGCCGCGGGC
This sequence comes from Pseudomonas sp. FSL R10-2964, assembly GCF_009600035.1. Taxonomy (NCBI): domain Bacteria; kingdom Pseudomonadati; phylum Pseudomonadota; class Gammaproteobacteria; order Pseudomonadales; family Pseudomonadaceae; genus Pseudomonas; species Pseudomonas sp. FSL R10-2964. Next base: position 27,670 of record NZ_WIWH01000016.1, read on the forward strand.
GTTCTACCTGTATGTGCCGGAACGCAATCAGGATGACATCCCGATCTTCGACACCAGCGAAAGCACCTTCAGCTATTCCTCGCTGTGGCGTGACAACCGCTTTACCGGTACTGACCGTGTAGGCGACGAGAACAAGCTGTCGCTGGGTCTGACCAGCCGCCTGATCGAAGACAACGGCTTTGAACGTCAACGCATCAGCGTGGGCCAGGCCTACTACTTCAAGGATCGCAAGGTTCAGTTGCCAGGTATTGATGCTGACCGTGCCGATGCGACTGCCGGCATGTCTCCGTATGCACTGGAATACGCCTATCGCTTCAACCGCGACTGGCGTGCAACCGCTGACTACAACTGGGACCCGGAAAGCCACAGCCCGCGCTCAGGCAGTGCGATGATGCACTACCAGCCTGAAGACAACCCGAACAAGGTGGTCAACGTCGGCTATCGCTACCGCAACGACCAGGTTCGCTACGACCAGTACACCGGTAAATGGGTAGTGGGCGGTGGTGACTACGGCACCCCTGGCCAACCGGGTTACATCAAGGATTACTACAAAATCCAGCAGCACGACTTCTCGGTTATCTGGCCGATCGTGCCGCAATGGAACGCCATCAGCCGCTGGCAGTACGACTACAACCGCAACCGTACCCTGGAAGCCTTCGGTGGCTTCGAGTACGACAACTGCTGCTGGAAGCTTCGTCTGATCAGCCGTTACTGGGTATCCAACGACGAGTACACCCAGGAAGCCCCTCAAAACGAGAAGGGCGACCATGGTCTCTTCCTCCAAGTTGTGCTGAAAGGTCTCGGTGGCGTTGTTGGCACCAAAGTAGAGAGCTTCCTCGACAAAGGCATCCAAGGTTATCGTGAACGTGAAGATCAAGCTTTCTGAGTGTCTGCGCCCGCTAATGCTGGGCGCGTTGTTCCTGGGTACTGCAGCCAGCGCTGCAGTACAGCCCCTGGATAAAGTGGTGGCCATCGTCGACAACGACGTGATCATGCAGAGCCAACTGGACCAGCGTGTCCACGAAGTTCAGCAAACCATCGCCAAGCGTGGCCAGGGCGTACCGCCTGCCAGTGTTCTGGATCAGCAAGTGCTTGAGCGCCTGATCGTCGAAAACCTGCAACTGCAGATCGGCGAGCGTTCAGGCATTCGCATCACGGACGAAGAACTGAACCAGGCTATCGGCACCATTGCCCAGCGCAACAACATGACCATCGAGCAATTCCGTCAGGCCCTGGCCCACGACGGTCTGTCGTATGAAGATGCCCGTGAACAGGTGCGTCGCGAGATGATCATCAGCCGTGTGCGTCAACGCCGCGTGGCTGAGCGCATTCAGGTCACGGATCAGGAAGTGAAAAACTTCCTGGCCTCGGACCTTGGCAAAATGCAGATGTCCGAAGAATTCCACCTGGCCAATATCCTGATCCCGACGCCTGAAAGCGCGAGCTCGGAAGCCATCCAGAACGCGGCAAAGCAAGCTGAAGAGGTCTACAACAAGCTCAAGCAGGGCGCTGACTTTGCCCAAATGGCCATCGCCCGCTCCGGCAGCGACACGGCACTGGAAGGTGGCGACATGGGCTGGCGTAAAGCTGCTCAACTGCCTCCCCCTTTCGACCGCATGCTCAGTGAGATGCCTGTAGGCGACGTTACACCTCCAGTACGCACGCCAGGCGGCTTCATCATCCTCAAGCTGAACGCGAAACGCGGCGGTGGATCAGTGGTGGTGGACGAAGTCCATGTCCGTCATATCCTGATCAAGCCAAGCGAAATTCGTACTGAAGCGCAAACCAAAGAACTGGCAGCCAAAATCTACGACCGCATTACGTCGGGCGAAGACTTTGCCACCCTGGCCAAGACTTACTCGGAAGACCCGGGCTCCGCCCTCAACGGCGGCGACCTGAACTGGGTTGACCCGAATTCGCTGGTGCCCGAGTTCCGCGAAGCCATGGCCGACACTCCGCAAGGTGTGCTGTCCAAGCCGTTCAAGACCCAATACGGCTGGCATGTTCTGGAAGTCCTTGGCCGTCGTGCCACTGACAGCACCACCCAAGCGCGCGAGCAACAGGCTATGAACGCTCTACGTAACCGCAAATACGATGAAGAGCTGCAATCCTGGCTGCGTCAGATCCGCGACGAAGCCTATGTTGAAATCAAGCTGCCAGGCGCAACCGGTACTGACAGCGCAGGCCAGGCCGCGCAGTGAACACACAGCGTTTTGCCCTGACACCCGGCGAACCGGCAGGCATAGGTCCCGACCTGTGCCTGCTACTCGCCTCGCAACACCAGCCACACCCCCTGATCGCCATCACCAGCTGCGACCTGCTCCTTGAGCGGGCCGCGCAGCTCGGTGTGGCTGTCAGCCTGCTACCGGTCGAGCCGGGCAACTGGCCCGATCAGCCGGCTCCGGCAGGCAGCCTGTACGTGTGGGACACCCCGTTGAACGCCACGGTTACCGCCGGCAAGCTGGACAAGGCCAACGCAGCCTTTGTGCTGCAGACCCTCACACGCGCCGCCCAGGGCTGCGTGGATGGCGACTTTGCCGGCATGATCACCGCCCCGGTGCATAAGGGCGTGATCAACGAAGCGGGCATCCCGTTCTCCGGGCATACCGAATTCCTCGCCGACCTGACCCATACACCGCAGGTCGTGATGATGCTTGCCACCCGCGGACTGCGCGTGGCATTGGTCACCACTCACCTGCCCCTGCGTCAGGTCAGCGATGCAATCACCCCCGAGCGACTGATGCGGGTCACCCGCATTCTGCACGCCGACCTAAAACAAAAATTTGGCATCGCCCGGCCGCGCATCCTGGTTTGCGGGCTCAACCCCCATGCAGGTGAAGGCGGCCATTTGGGCCACGAAGAAACAGACATCATCGAACCAACCCTGGAGCGCCTGCGCAGCGAGGGCATGGACCTGCGTGGCCCGCTGCCTGCCGACACTCTGTTTACCCCCAAATATCTGGAACACTGCGACGCAGTGCTGGCGATGTACCACGACCAAGGCCTGCCCGTACTCAAGTACAAAGGGTTTGGTGCCGCAGTCAACATCACCCTGGGCTTGCCGATTATCCGCACCTCTGTCGACCACGGCACCGCCCTGGATCTGGCGGGTAGTGGCAAGATCGATACCGGCAGCCTGCAAGTCGCCCTGGAAACCGCCTACCAGATGGCCGAGACCCGTATATGAACGAGCAATATCAACACAAGGCGCGCAAGCGCTTTGGTCAGAACTTCCTGCACGATGCCGGGGTTATCGACCGCATCCTGCGCGCCATCAACGCCAAGGCTGGCGAACGCCTGCTGGAAATCGGCCCGGGCCAGGGTGCCCTCACCGAAGGCATTCTCAACAGCGGTGGCCAGCTCGACGTTGTGGAGCTCGACAAGGATCTGGTGCCGATCCTCAACCGCCAGTTTGCCGGCATGAGCAACTTCACCCTGCACCAGGGTGATGCCCTGAAGTTCGACTTCAAGAGCCTCAATGCTGCCCCTCGCACCCTGCGCGTGGTTGGTAACCTGCCGTACAACATCTCCACGCCGCTGATTTTTCACCTGCTGAAAAACGCCGAGCTGATCCGCGACATGCACTTCATGCTGCAAAAAGAAGTGGTTGAGCGCATGGCCGCCGGGCCTGGCGGTGGTGATTGGGGTCGTCTGTCGATCATGGTTCAGTACCACTGCCGCGTCGAACACCTGTTCAACGTAGGCCCGGGTGCATTCAACCCGCCGCCGAAAGTTGATTCAGCGATTGTCCGTCTGGTGCCCCACGAAGTGCTGCCGCATCCGGCCAAAGACCACCGCCTGCTTGAGCGCGTGGTTCGCGAAGCCTTCAACCAGCGCCGCAAGACCCTGCGCAACACCCTCAAAGCCTTGCTCAGCAACGCTGAAATCGAAGCCGCAGGCGTCGATGGCAGCAAACGCCCGGAGCAACTCGACCTGGCCGCCTTCGTGCGCCTGGCCGACAAGCTCAGCGAGCAACCGGTCGTGGCGCCCGCCGCCGACTGATCGCCGAGAAAAAACGGGTACCCGGCCAGACGCCACGTCTAGCCGGGTACCCGCTGTTTGGCCTAGACTCAGGCATCAGTTTTATCCCGAACTGTGTCTTCGCTTTCAAGTAAGGCCTCTCGCATGCACGATCCCCGCTATCTGGTCGACGTCAGCGTCGTCACACGTTACCTGCCAGAACAATCACAGCCCGAGCATCAGCGCTTTGCCTTTGCGTACACCATCACGGTACGCAATAACGGTTCAATACCTGCCAAGCTGTTGTCACGGCACTGGGTAATCACCGACGGCGATGGTCATGTAGAAGAAGTCCGTGGCGCCGGTGTTGTAGGACTGCAACCCAAGATTGATCCCGGCAGCGAGCACACCTACAGCAGTGGGTCGGTCATCACGACCAAAGTCGGCACCATGCAGGGCAGCTACCTGATGCATGCCGATGACGGTCATGAGTTCAAAGCCATTATTGCGCCTTTTCGCCTGGCGGTACCCGGAGCCCTGCACTGATGGCGGTGTATGCCGTTGGCGACTTGCAAGGCTGCCTGAAACCGCTCAAGCGCCTGCTCGAACGCGTGGCCTTCGACCCCACCAAAGACAAGCTCTGGCTGGTGGGCGACCTGGTCAACCGCGGTCCCGAATCACTGGAAACCCTGCGCTTTCTGTATCGCATGCGCGAGTCGCTGGTGTGTGTACTGGGCAACCATGACCTGCACCTGCTGGCCGTGGGGCGCAATATCGAACGCCTGAAAAAAGGCGACACTTTGCGCGAAATTCTCCAGGCCCCCGATTGCGATGAGTTGTTGAACTGGCTGCGTCAGCAACCGCTGCTGCATTACGATGCCGAGCGTGAGGTTGCACTGGTGCATGCCGGAATACCGCCCCAGTGGACGCTGAAAAAAGCCCTCAAATGCGCCAGCGAAGTCGAACAGGCGCTGCGCGATGACAACCTTGTCGGCCCCTATCTCGACGGCATGTACGGCAACGACCCGGCCAAATGGGATAACGGACTGACCGGCGTTACCCGGTTGCGGGTTATTACCAACTATTTCACCCGTATGCGGTTCTGCACCCGGGACGGCAAGCTCGACCTGAAAAGCAAAGAAGGCGTAGGTACTGCACCGCCCGGCTTCGCTCCATGGTTCAGCTACAAAGAACGCAAAACCCAAGGCCTCAAGATCATCTTCGGGCATTGGGCAGCACTGGAAGGCAACTGCAAGGAACCCGGCATCTTCGCACTCGATACCGGCTGTGTCTGGGGCGGCGCCATGACCCTGCTCAATGTCGACACCGGCCAACGCCTGCTCTGCGATTGCGACGATCCGACACTTGCCGTACCCGGCATTGCCCCACACTCCGCACCAACTTCCCAACCCTTGGGCGCCAGCCAGCCGCGCCCGCTTTCAGGCCACAGGAATTTCCCATGACCGAATTCAAACGCATCCCGCCAGAACAGGCTCAGGCCCTGCGCGAACAAGGCGCCGTAGTCGTCGACGTGCGTGACCCGCAAGCTTTCGCCGCCAATCACATCAGCGGTTCAAAACATCTGGACAACCACTCGCTGCACGATTTCATCGCCAACGCCGACCTCGACGCCCCTCTGATCGTGGCCTGCTACCACGGCAACTCCAGCCAGAGCGCTGCGGCGTATCTTGTCGGCCAAGGCTTTAGCGAGGTCTACAGCCTGGATGGCGGCTTCGAGTTGTGGCGTACCACTTACCCGGACGAAACCGCCCAAAGCCCGGGCGAATAATATTTTTATCAGCCCCAGCCCCCGTGATCAGAGGGCTTGGGGCCTGCCTGACCAACGGTCTAAGGCAACAATTCACGCATCTGACCTTGACCTCCCGTATTACCAACTATCCTTTACCTCAGGCCATCCAAATCTGGGGAGAGCCGGTACACCGGCGAATGGATCATCGGTAGTAACTTCAAGGGGTTAGCCACCTTGATGGTGTCCTGGGGGGTACACAGCAGCTGAAATGCTGCTGCATGCCAGCACTCGAACTGACCGATCTATCGCCGACTCCACGTATCGAGCGAGGTGACGTCATGAGTATTTTTAGCCACTTCCAACAACGCTTCGAGTCCACACGCCAGGAAGAGCTTACGCTCCAGGAATATCTTGAGCTGTGCAAACAGGACAAAAGCACTTACGCCTCAGCCGCAGAACGGCTACTGCTGGCCATTGGCGAGCCGGAACTGCTGGACACCTCAACCGACTCCCGGCTGTCGAGGATTTTCTCCAACAAGGTGATTCGCCGCTACCCGGCCTTTGAAGACTTCCACGGAATGGAAGAATGCATCGACCAGATAGTTTCCTACTTCCGCCATGCCGCACAGGGCCTGGAAGAGAAAAAACAAATCCTTTACCTGCTGGGCCCGGTAGGGGGCGGCAAGTCATCCCTTGCCGAAAAGCTCAAACAGTTGATTGAAAAAGTCCCCTTCTATGCAATCAAGGGCTCACCGGTTTTCGAGTCGCCTTTGGGCCTGTTCAACGCCACCGAAGATGGCGCGATCCTCGAAGAAGACTTCGGCATTCCCAAACGCTACCTGAGCACCATCATGTCGCCGTGGGCCACCAAGCGCCTTGCCGAGTTTGGCGGTGATATCAGCCAGTTCCGCGTAGTAAAACTGTACCCGTCGATCCTCAACCAGATCGGTGTAGCCAAAACCGAACCCGGTGACGAAAACAACCAGGACATTTCGGCCCTTGTAGGTAAGGTCGATATCCGCAAACTGGAAGAATTCCCGCAGAACGATGCCGACGCCTACAGCTACTCGGGCGCTCTGTGCCGGTCCAACCAGGGCCTGATGGAGTTCGTCGAGATGTTCAAGGCACCCATCAAGGTGCTGCACCCACTGCTGACGGCTACCCAGGAAGGTAACTACAACAGTACCGAAGGCTTGGGCGCGATTCCGTTTACCGGCATCCTGCTTGCCCACTCCAACGAATCGGAATGGCATACCTTCCGCAACAACAAGAACAACGAAGCGTTTATCGACCGGATCTACATCGTCAAAGTACCGTACTGCCTGCGTGTCAGTGACGAAGTGAAAATCTACGACAAACTGCTGTTCAACAGCTCACTGGCCAAAGCCCATTGCGCACCCGACACCCTGAAGATGCTGGCCCAGTTCACCGTACTGTCGCGCCTCAAAGAACCGGAAAACTCCAACATCTACTCCAAGATGCGGGTTTATGACGGCGAGAACCTCAAGGACACCGACCCGAAAGCCAAGTCCATCCAGGAGTACCGTGACAACGCGGGTGTGGACGAAGGCATGAATGGCCTGTCGACCCGTTTTGCGTTCAAGATCCTGTCCAAGGTATTCAACTTCGACCCCCACGAAATTGCCGCCAACCCCGTGCACCTGCTTTATGTGCTCGAACAGCAGATCGAACAGGAACAATTCCAGGCCGAAACCCGCGAGCGCTACCTGCGTTTCCTCAAAGAATACCTGGCGCCGCGCTACATCGAATTTATCGGCAAGGAAATCCAGACCGCTTACCTGGAGTCCTACAGCGAATACGGGCAAAACATCTTCGACCGTTATGTGCTCTACGCCGACTTCTGGATTCAGGACCAGGAATACCGGGATCCGGAAACCGGCGAAATCCTCAACCGCGTGGCCCTCAACGAAGAGTTGGAAAAAATCGAGAAACCGGCTGGCATCAGCAATCCGAAAGATTTCCGCAACGAAATCGTCAACTTCGTACTGCGTGCCCGGGCCAACAACAACGGTAAGAATCCAACCTGGCTCAGTTACGAGAAACTGCGGGTGGTGATCGAGAAAAAAATGTTCTCCAACACCGAAGACCTGCTGCCGGTTATCAGTTTCAACGCCAAGGCAAGCAAAGAGGACCAGCAAAAACACAACGACTTTGTTACTCGAATGGTCGAACGTGGCTATACCGACAAACAAGTGCGGCTGCTCTCCGAGTGGTACCTGCGGGTCCGCAAGTCGCAGTGAAGCAGTTGTAAGCCTCAAGCCTCAAGCTGCAGGAAAAGGCATGGGTAAATGCCTGGACTTGCAGCTTGCAGCTCACAACTTGAAGCTGCCCGGAGGGCCTAATGAGCTATGTGATCGACCGACGCCTCAATGGCAAGAACAAGAGCACGGTTAACCGTCAGCGTTTTCTGCGTCGCTACCGTGACCACATTAAAAAGGCCGTAGAAGAGGCCGTGGGCCGCCGCTCCATTACGGATATGGAACATGGCGAGCAAATCAGCATCCCTGGCCGCGATATCGATGAACCGGTGATGCATCACGGGCGTGGTGGCAAGCAAACCGTGGTTCACCCCGGCAACAAGGAGTTTACCAGCGGCGAACATATCCCCCGGCCCCAAGGTGGATCGGGAGGTGGCGGCGGCCCTGGCAAAGCGGGGAACTCCGGCGAAGGCATGGACGAATTCGTGTTCCAGATCACTCAGGAAGAGTTCCTCGAATTCATGTTCGAAGACCTCGAACTGCCCAATCTGGTCAAACGCAACCTGACCGGCACCGACACGTTCAAAACCGTACGTGCCGGTATCAGCAACGAGGGCAACCCGTCTCGTATCAACATCATTCGTACCTTGCGCTCAGCTCACGCTCGACGCATCGCGCTGTCCGGCAGCAGCCGGGCGAAACTGCGGGAAGCCAAGGCCGAACTGGAGCGATTAAAACGCGAGGAGCCCGATAACTTCGGCGATATCAAGACCATCGAGGCCGAAATCGAGAAACTCAGCGCCCGCATTCATCGCGTGCCATTTCTCGACACCTTTGACCTCAAGTACAACCTGTTGATCAAACAGCCCAACCCCAGCTCCAAAGCCGTCATGTTCTGCCTCATGGACGTTTCAGGCTCCATGACCCAAGCCACCAAAGACATTGCCAAACGCTTTTTCATCCTTCTGTACCTGTTCCTGAAGCGTAACTACGACAAGATTGACGTAGTGTTTATTCGCCATCACACCAGCGCACGAGAGGTGGACGAAGAGGAGTTTTTCTATTCCCGGGAAACCGGCGGCACTATCGTCTCCAGCGCACTCAAACTGATGCAGGAGATCATGGCCGAACGCTACCCCACCAACGAATGGAACATCTACGCAGCCCAAGCCTCTGACGGAGACAACTGGAACGACGACTCACCCATCTGCCGCGACATTCTGATCAACCAGATCATGCCATTTGTGCAGTACTACACTTATGTAGAGATCACCCCGCGCGAACACCAGGCGCTCTGGTATGAGTACGAACGCATCAGCGAGGCGTTTTCCGACACCTTCGCTCAACAGCAACTGGTCTCGGCCGGCGATATTTATCCGGTCTTCCGTGAACTCTTCCAGCGCAGGTTATTGACATGACCGCCAAAGAGAATAAGCGCCAACCCATCTCCACCGGCTCAGAGTGGACCTTTGACCTGATCCAGGCGTATGACCGCGAAATCGGCCGCCTGGCTGGCCGCTATGCGCTGGACACTTACCCTAACCAGATCGAAGTCATCACCGCCGAACAAATGATGGATGCCTACGCATCAGTGGGCATGCCGCTGGGTTATCACCACTGGTCCTATGGCAAACACTTCCTTAGTACTGAAAAATCCTACACTCGGGGCCAGATGGGTCTGGCCTACGAAATCGTTATCAACTCAGACCCCTGCATTGCCTATCTGATGGAAGAAAACACCATCTGCATGCAGGCACTGGTAGTAGCCCACGCCTGCTATGGCCACAACAGCTTCTTCAAGGGCAACTACCTGTTCCGCACCTGGACTGACGCCAGTTCGATCATCGATTACCTGGTATTCGCCAAGCAATACATCATGCAATGTGAGGAACGCCACGGCATCGATGCGGTGGAAGACCTGCTCGATTCCTGCCATGCCTTGATGAACTACGGTGTGGACCGCTACAAAAGGCCTGACCCGATCTCTGCCGAGGAGGAGCGCCGTCGACAAAAGGAACGCGAAGAGCACCTGCAAAAACAGATCAACGACCTGTGGCGCACCATCCCCAAAAGCGCAGACAAGCTCAGCGAGAAGGACAACGCCCGTTTCCCCGAAGAGCCTCAGGAAAACATCCTCTACTTCCTGGAAAAACACGCCCCGCTTCTGGAACCCTGGCAGCGCGAAGTTGTACGTATCGTGCGCAAAATAGCCCAGTACTTTTATCCGCAGCGGCAAACACAAGTGATGAACGAGGGGTGGGCGACTTTCTGGCATTACACCTTGATGAACGACCTGTACGACGAAGGCCTGGTGACCGAGGGCTTTATGATGGAGTTCCTCATTTCCCACACCAGCGTGGTGTTCCAGCCCGGCTTTGACAGCCCTTACTACAGCGGTATCAACCCCTACGCGCTTGGGTTTGCGATGTATTGCGATATCCGGCGCATATGCGAACACCCGACCGAGGAGGATCGTTACTGGTTCCCGGACCTTGCGGGCAGCGACTGGCTGTCGAGCATCAAATTCGCCATGAGCAGCTTCAAGGACGAGAGTTTTATCCTGCAATACCTCTCACCCAAAGTGATCCGCGACCTGAAGCTGTTCAGCATCATGGACGACGATCAAAAAGACGACCTGCTGGTGCCAGCCATCCACGACGAAAATGGCTACCGCATCATTCGCGAAACCCTGGCCGCGCAATACAACCTGGGCAATCGCGAACCCAATATCCAGATCTGGAGCATCGACCGCCGGGGCGACCGTTCACTGACCCTGCGTCACCAGCAACATGACCGCAAACCCCTGGGCGACTCCACCGAAGAAGTTCTCAAGCACTTGCACCGCTTGTGGGGCTTCGACATCCATCTGGAAACACTGCAAGGCGACCAGGTCATGAAGGTCCACCATGTCCCGCCAAAAGGCGACCACGGTGAGATTGACCGCGGTCGCCTGGATATGGGAGCCATTCACCTGTAAAGCAGGCCTCCGTTAGCACGGCACACGCGCTATCCTGTCGCGCTAACGGAGGTTTTTTATGAAGATCTATAAAGTTGGCGGCGCAGTGCGCGATCGCCTGCTGGGCAAGCCTGTCACCGATATTGACTGGGTGGTGGTGGGCGCAACGGCCGAACAAATGCAGGCCTTGGGCTATCGCCCTGTTGGCTCTGACTTCCCGGTATTTCTTCACCCCAAGACGGGTGACGAATATGCACTGGCCCGCACCGAACGCAAAAGCGGGCATGGTTATGGGGGCTTTGTTTTTCACGCCAGCCCCGACGTCACCCTCGAAGAAGACCTGATCCGTCGCGACCTGACCATCAATGCGATGGCAGAGGACGAGGCTGGCAACGTAACCGACCCTTACCATGGCCAGCGCGACCTTGAAGCCCGCATTTTGCGCCACGTTTCCCCCGCATTCGCCGAAGATCCCCTAAGAGTACTGCGCGTAGCCCGATTCGCTGCGCGCTACGCCAGCCTGGGCTTCAGCATCGCTCCCGAGACTCTGGAGCTGATGCGCCAACTGTCCCGGTCCGGCGAATTGCAAGCCTTGACCCCGGAACGCTGCTGGAAGGAAATTTCCCGCGCCCTGATGGAAGATCAGCCTCAGGTTTTTATCGAAGTGCTGCGCAGCTGCGACGCTCTTGAAGTACTGCTACCCGAAGTGAACGCCCTGTTCGGCGTCCCGCAGCCCCCCGCCCATCACCCGGAAATCGACAGTGGTGTACATACCCTCAGCGTGCTGGAGCAATCGGCGCTGCACAAGCAACCGCTGACGGTTCGCTGGGCTTGTTTACTGCACGATCTGGGCAAGGGGCTTACGCCAGAGAAAGACTGGCCAAGGCATATTGCCCACGAACACAAGGGACTGCGCCTGATCAAGGCGGTCAATGAACGCTATAAGGTGCCGAGAGACTGTCAGGAGCTGGCATTGCTGGTAGGCGAATACCACACCCACGGCCATCGCGCCCTTGAGCTCAAGGCTTCGACGCTACTGGAATTGCTGCAGCGCTTCGACGTATACCGTCGGCCACAACGATTCGAGGAGTTTATCGTAGCGTGCGAGATGGACGCCAAAGGCCGTCTGGGCCTGGAAGACCGACCCTACCCGCAGGCCGACTACCTGCGCGGCGCGGCGCGGGCCGCCCTTTCGGTAGCGGTGCAGCCGTTACTGGAGCAGGGTTACAAGGGCCCCGAACTGGGCGAAGCACTCAAGCGCGAACGGCTCAAGGCACTACAAGCTTACAAGGATGCGGCGTAGTGCAAACCTTGTGGGAGCGGGCTTGCTCGTGATTAGGGCACCACGGTCTTTCACTCAGACCGCATAGACGCCATCGCGAGCAAGGCCGCTCCCACAAAAAAGCAGCAACCTGCAGCCCATTCAATCGACTCTCAGCCCGCCAGCATCTCCAGCGGCGTCAAGGACTCCCCCCGCCACTCGAAGGCTGCAGGCGCAAGCACCTGCTCGATCTGCGCCTCGGCCCAAATCTGCGCAAGCGTCTTGCCCACACCGGGATGAACTTTGTCTGGGGCAATCAAAGACAGCGGCCACAACACAAAAGCGTTCTTGAGGATTTCGGCACGGGGCAAGGTCAAACCGTCAAAGTTGCCCACCAGATCGCCAAAGAACAACACGTCGATATCCAGCGGCAAACCTTTGCGATCTTGAGCGTAACGCCCGTTATCAGCTTCGATCAGCTTCAAACGACGACTTAACTCAACCAGTGGCAAATCGGTTTTTGCCGACACCACGAGGTTGAAAAACGGCCCGCTCTTGATACCCACCGGCTGGCTTTCAAACACCGCCGAACAGCGCATCTCCTGCAAGAATCCGCTCAGCGCTTCCAGCCCTGCCAGCAAGTGCTTTTCACGCTCGACATTACTGCCCAGCCCGAGATAAACCTGAGTTAGCGACATCCGCGCTCAATCTCCACGCCCACCCCAGTGGCCGCCGCAACTGCGCCGGGCTTGGTCAGCTTGAGGTGCAGCCAGGGGATAGTGAACTCACTCATCAACACTTCGGCCAGTCGCTCTGCAAAGGTCTCCACCAGCTGGAATTGAGCCTGCTCGGCGAACGCCTGAATTCGCGACGAAACGCTCGCATAATCCAGCGCCAACGTCAGATCATCGCCAGCCGCAGCTGGACGGTTATCCCACGCAAAACTCAGATCAAGGCGCAGACACTGACGGATGCCACGTTCCCAGTCATAAGCACCGATTACGGTGTCAACTTCCAGGCCTTCGATAAACACTCTGTCCAAGCACTCTTCTCCGCAGCACGACAAGGGCGCAAAGCGCCGTTAGAATCAGGGCGTCCTCGCCCGGAATAGTTAGCATGTTTTGGTTACTGGCGATCCTCGCCTACCTGCTCGGCTCTCTGTCCTTTGCCATTTTGCTCAGCCGCCTGACGGGAACCCCCGACCCGCGAATGAGTGGCTCCGGCAATGCCGGCGCAACCAACATGTTGCGTCTGGCCGGCAAAAAACTTGCCGTCCTGACCTTGCTCGGCGACCTGTGCAAGGGGCTTTTGCCCGTCCTGCTGGCCAACCAACTGGATCTCTCGCTCCAGGACCAGGCCTGGATCGGCGGCTGCGCCGTTGTAGGTCACATGTACCCTGCCTACTTCCGCTTTCGCGGCGGCAAGGGTGTCGCCACGGCGGCCGGCATGCTGCTGGGACTGTATCCCCCTGCTGCACTGTTGGCAGTCGCCGCATGGCTGCTGACCTTCCAGCTGACCCGTACCAGCTCACTGGCGGCGTTGATCGCCACTCCCCTGACCCTGCCATTGCTGGCCTGGCAAGAGCCTGCCGCGCTACTGCCAATGAGCGCCTTGACGGCGCTGATTGTATGGCGCCATCGCGGCAATTTACGCGACCTGATGGCCGGGCGCGAACGGCATTTCTGAATCTTGCCCGTGAAAAATCTTCACGCCGGCTCCAGCCCCCACTCTCACAGGGGCTGCAATTGCTCCATCGGCCAGCGTGCCTGCACGCTGATCGCCAATGATTCGTGCTGACCGGCCTGCAAGCGCTGACAACCCGCAAACGCAATCATCGCGCCATTATCCGTACAAAATTCCGGACGGGCGTAATACACATTGCCCTTCATCTCACCGAGCATTTTCTCAAGGGAAACGCGCAGCGCCTTGTTGGCACTCACCCCGCCTGCAATCACCAGGCGCTTCATGCCTGCATGCTTCAAGGCACGCTTGCACTTGATGGTCAGCGTTTCAACCACGGCCTGCTGGAACGCCAGGGAGATATCGCAACGGGTCTGCTCAGTGTCGTCGCCCTCTGCCACACAACGCTGCCAGGTGTTCAGGGCAAACGTCTTGAGGCCGCTGAAGCTGAATTGCAGGCCCGGACGGTCTGTCATGGGCCTGGGGAAGACAAAGCGTCCTGCAACGCCCTGGGCGGCCAACCGCGCGATCTCAGGGCCACCCGGGTAGTTAAGCCCCATCATCTTCGCGGTCTTGTCGAACGCTTCACCCGCGGCGTCATCCAGTGTCTCGCCCAGCAACTCGTATTGGCCGATGCCATCAACGCGAACCAGCTGCGTATGACCGCCCGAGACCAACAAAGCGACGAACGGAAATTCCGGAGGTTGCTCTTCCAGCATAGGGGCCAGTAAATGGCCTTCCATGTGATGCACGCCAAGGGCCGGAATGCCCCAGGCAAACGCCAGCGCCTGGGCGCAAGAAGCCCCAACCAGCAGGGCTCCAACCAATCCCGGGCCCGCCGTATAGGCAATTGCGTCGATCTCGGTAGGCACACAGTCGGCCTCGGCCAGCACCTGACGAATCAACGGCAGCATTCGCTTGACGTGATCTCTGGAAGCCAGCTCCGGCACCACACCGCCATAGGCGCGGTGAAGGTCGATCTGGCTGAACAGTGCATCGGCCAAAAGCCCGCGTTCACTGTCGTATAGCGCGACGCCGGTTTCGTCGCAGGAGGTTTCTAATCCCAGTACTAGCATGGGTTTACGCCTTGTAGAGGCTAAATTCGAAGGCGCGCATAATAGTCGCCACTCCCGCCCCCGGCCAGCGGTTTTCGATCAGAGGCTTTGCATTCCGGGCGATGAGAGGTTAACATCCGCAACCCTTAAAAACCGACGTCTTCCAACGCGATTTTGCCTTGAGACGTTGACCCCGGTAATGAATGAAGGTAGCTCTGGATGCCAGCCGTCAAAGTAAAAGAGAACGAACCCTTCGACGTAGCTCTGCGTCGTTTCAAGCGCTCCTGCGAAAAAGCCGGTGTTCTGGCTGAAGTTCGCAGCCGCGAATTTTACGAGAAGCCGACTTCTGAGCGTAAGCGTAAAGCAGCAGCTGCTGTTAAGCGTCACGCGAAGAAAGTTCAGCGCGAGCAGCGCCGCGCCGTTCGTCTGTACTAATACACAGACGTTCGCTGCACGCTTCTGCCAAGCCCGGCCTAAAGCCGGGCCGTAGGCAGTTGTTGCAAGTTACATGCTTTATCGTCAAGGCCGCAGATGCGACCGCGACAAGCGTTACAACACGTCAGACCTGGCCTAATAGCCAGCGGTGCACGTCTTTACTGACGAGCCTTCCAAGGCTACCGACGAGCACACCTCTCTGATTATCCTTAAAGACGATCAGCCCAAGGCACCTCTCCAGTGCCTGCTTATGAGCTATCCGAGACCAGCCATTGGTCAGTGCCGGACTCAGAGCGTGACATTTATCGATCCCGTCGACTCTGATTAATATGAGTAGAGCGGATTTCGACAGATACACTTCCCCGAGATAATTGAGCAGACGCCCCACGATCGAGCAGAGCTTTTGCCTGCACGCACGATGACCAAGCTCTTTATTCGGACCCAATTCTGCGCAGTGATGACGAGAACGCCATGGCCGGGTTAATCCCCCAGAGCTTTATTGACGACCTTCTGAACCGTACCGATATCGTCGATGTCGTCAGCTCGCGCGTGCAAATGAAGAAAGCTGGCAAGAACTACACCGCCTGCTGCCCCTTCCACAAAGAAAAAACCCCGTCGTTCAGCGTCAGCCCGGACAAGCAGTTCTATTACTGCTTTGGCTGCGGCGCTGGCGGTAACGCCCTCGGCTTCATCATGGACCATGACAACCTGGACTTCCCCCAGGCTGTCGAAGAACTGGCCAAAGCTGCCGGGATGGAAATCCCACGGGAAGAAAGCGGCCGGGCGCACAAACCTCGGCAACCGACTGACTCCCCGCTATACCCGCTTCTTACTGCAGCTGCTGACTTTTATCGCCAGGCCTTGAAAAGCCATCCGGCACGGAAAGCAGCGGTGGACTACCTGAAAGGCCGAGGCCTGACCGGCGAAATCGCTCGCGACTTCGGCTTGGGCTTTGCGCCACCAGGCTGGGACAACCTCTATAAACACCTGAGCAGTGACACGCTGCAACAAAAAGCCATGATCGACGCTGGCCTGCTGGTCGAAAACGCCGAGACCGGCAAGCGTTACGACCGCTTTCGCGACCGGGTAATGTTTCCGATCCGCGACAGCCGTGGCCGCATCATCGCTTTTGGTGGCCGGGTGCTCGGCGACGACAAGCCCAAATACCTGAACTCCCCGGAAACCCCGGTCTTTCACAAAGGCCAGGAACTGTACGGGCTGTTCGAAGCACGCAAGTTCAATCGCAGCCTCGACGAAATCATCGTGGTTGAAGGCTATATGGACGTCATTGCCCTGGCCCAGCAAGGCCTGCGCAATGCTGTCGCGACACTGGGCACCGCTACCAGCGAAGAGCACATGAAGCGCCTGTTTCGCGTGGTGCCCAGCGTGCTGTTCTGTTTTGACGGCGACCAGGCCGGCCGCAATGCGGCATGGCGCGCACTTGAAGCCACGCTGCCCTGCCTGCAGGACGGGCGCCGCGCACGCTTCCTGTTTTTGCCCGAAGGTGAAGACCCGGACACCCTGGTGCGCTCTGAAGGCACCGATGCCTTCAAGGCCCGTATCAACCAGCATGCCCAGCCGCTGGCAGACTACTTCTTCCAGCAATTGACCGAAGAAGCCGACCCTCGCTCGCTCGAAGGCAAGGCCCATATGGCCACGCTGGCAGCACCGCTGATCGACAAAGTCCCGGGCGCCAACCTGCGGACCCTGATGCGTCAGCGCCTGAGCGAAATAACCGGCCTTACCAGCGAAACCGTCAGCCAGCTGGCACAAAATACGCCCGCAAAAATCCAGGCACAGCCAACCTATGACCCGGGCATTGATTACGATGCAATGCCCGACTACAGCGACTTCCAGCAACCGGACATGTACATCCCCCAACAGGAATGGACCCCGAAAAAGACCGGCGCTGGCGGCAAAAAGTGGGAAAACAAACCCTGGGACAAAAAAGGCAAGCGCGGCGCCGAACGCGAGCAGGCCTGGATCCCGGTAGGTGTTGAACCCCCGACCCTGACAGCCCTGCGCACCCTGCTGCATCACCCGCAACTGGCCAAAAAAGTTGAGGACGCCGGGCACTTTGCTGCAGAAGACCAGACTAATAATCAACTACTGATTGCTCTGGTCGAGGCTGTACAGAAAAATCCTAAGCTAAGCTCTATTCAGCTACTGTCCCGCTGGCACGGCACTGAACAGGGCCGTTTGCTGCAAAGACTGCTGGAAAAGGAATGGCTAATTGATGCCGATAACCTTGAACAACAGTTTTTCGACACCATAACTAGCCTGTCAGCTCGCCAACGCGAGCGAAATCTAGAGCAACTTCTTCGAAAAGCACGTCAAGGCGAGCTAAGTAGCGAGGAAAAAAATCAGTTACGCGACCTTTTAAGTCGCAATAATCCTGCATCAAACCCGACCTCAACTGGCGCGTGAGGTCATAGCTAAGGTATAATCCTCGGCTTGTTTTTTGCCCGCCAAGACCTTCAGTGGATAGGGTGTTATGTCCGGAAAAGCGCAACAGCAGTCTCGTATCAAAGAGTTGATCACCCTCGGCCGTGAGCAGAAGTATCTGACTTACGCAGAGGTCAACGACCACCTGCCCGAAGATATTTCAGATCCGGAGCAAGTGGAAGACATCATCCGCATGATTAATGACATGGGGATCCCCGTACACGAGAGTGCTCCGGATGCGGACGCCCTTATGTTGGCCGATGCCGACACCGACGAAGCAGCAGCTGAAGAAGCGGCTGCAGCGTTGGCGGCAGTAGAGACCGACATTGGTCGTACTACCGACCCTGTGCGCATGTATATGCGTGAAATGGGCACGGTAGAACTGCTGACACGTGAAGGCGAAATCGAAATCGCCAAGCGTATCGAAGAAGGCATCCGTGAAGTGATGGGCGCAATCGCGCACTTCCCTGGCACGGTTGACCATATTCTCTCCGAGTACACTCGCGTCACCACCGAAGGTGGCCGCCTGTCCGACGTTCTGAGCGGTTATATCGACCCGGACGACGGTATTGCGCCGCCCGCAGCCGAAGTACCTCCTCCTGTCGACACCAAGGTGAAAGCCGAAGGTGATGACGAAGAGGACGACAAGGAAGATTCCGGCGAAGACGAGGAAGAGGTCGAAAGCGGCCCTGATCCGATCATCGCGGCCCAGCGCTTTGGCGCTGTTTCCGATCAGATGGAAATCGCTCGCAAGGCCCTGAAAAAGCACGGTCGCGGCAGCAAGCAGGCAATTGCCGAGCTGGTTGCACTGGCTGAGCTGTTCATGCCGATCAAACTGGTTCCGAAGCAATTCGAAGGCCTGGTTGAGCGTGTTCGCAGCGCCCTGGAGCGTCTGCGTGCACAAGAGCGCGCAATCATGCAGCTGTGTGTACGTGATGCACGCATGCCGCGCACCGATTTCCTGCGTCTGTTCCCGGGCAACGAAGTCGACGAAAGCTGGAGCGATGCGCTGGCCAAAGGCAAAAGCAAATATGCTGAAGCCATTGGTCGCCTGCAACCGGACATCATCCGTTGCCAGCAAAAGCTCTCTGCTCTGGAAGCAGAAACCGGCTTGAAGATTGCCGAGATCAAGGACATCAACCGTCGCATGTCGATCGGCGAGGCCAAGGCCCGCCGCGCGAAGAAAGAAATGGTTGAAGCCAACTTGCGTCTGGTGATCTCCATCGCCAAGAAGTACACCAACCGTGGCCTGCAGTTCCTCGATCTGATCCAGGAAGGCAACATCGGCTTGATGAAAGCGGTAGACAAGTTTGAATACCGCCGCGGCTACAAATTCTCGACTTATGCCACCTGGTGGATCCGTCAGGCGATCACTCGCTCGATCGCCGACCAGGCCCGCACCATCCGTATTCCGGTGCACATGATCGAGACGATCAACAAGCTCAACCGTATTTCCCGTCAGATGTTGCAGGAAATGGGCCGTGAACCGACCCCGGAAGAGCTGGGCGAACGCATGGAAATGCCTGAGGATAAAATCCGCAAGGTATTGAAGATCGCTAAAGAGCCGATCTCCATGGAAACCCCGATCGGTGATGACGAAGACTCCCATCTGGGTGACTTCATCGAAGACTCGACCATGCAGTCGCCAATCGATGTTGCTACCGTTGAGAGCCTTAAAGAAGCGACACGCGACGTACTCGGCGGCCTCACAGCCCGTGAAGCCAAGGTACTGCGCATGCGTTTCGGTATCGACATGAATACCGACCACACCCTTGAGGAGGTTGGTAAACAGTTCGACGTTACCCGTGAGCGGATTCGTCAGATCGAAGCCAAGGCGCTGCGCAAGCTGCGCCACCCGACGAGAAGCGAGCATTTGCGCTCCTTCCTCGACGAGTGACAACAAAACCCCCGGCCCTGCCGGGGGTTTTGCTTTACAGCTAAAAACCTCCTGCTCCCTCCCCTCCGCCACAGCCCGACTACACTGGATGCATCCAGGTGTATTGAAGGGATGCGTATGTCACGCTTGCTGGCTACCCTGCTTCTGTCACTTCTCGTTTGGACCTCTGGCGCCCAAGCCCTGACGTTCACCGATGAAGAACAGCAATGGCTCAAGGAGCACCCCGAACTGCTCCTCGGCATCGATACCACATGGCCGCCTTTTGAGTTCCTCAACGCACAGGGCACCTATACAGGCCTCGCTGCCGACTATGTAAACCTGATCACCAACCAGTTGGGCGTAAGCGTCAAGCAAGTCGCTGCGTCAAGCTGGAGCGAAGTCCTGGAGCAAACCAAGGAAGGCAAACTTGACTGGCTACCCGGCGTCATGTCGACCCCCGAGCGGCAAAAACGCCTGGCATTTACCCGGCCCTATCTGGACTTCCCCATTGTCATCCTCGCCCACAAGGGCGGCGCGGCGCCTAAAAATATCCAGGAACTCTACGGCCTCAGAGTGGGTGTAATTGAAAACTACGCCCCCCACGAATTGCTGCGCGCTCAACACCCTGACCTCAACATCGTCGCCCTGCCCAACGTCAGCTCGGCGTTGCAGGCTCTGGCCACGGACCAGGTAGATGCCATGGTGGGTGATCTGGCTTCCAGCGTATGGAGCTTGCGCCAGCTCAAGCTCGATGGCCTGTACGTCAGCGGGGAAACCCCGTATCGCTTTCAATTGGCCATGGCCGTTCCTAAAAACCAGACCGTTCTGCTAGGACTGCTGGACAAGGTGCTGGCCAATATAAGCCCGAGTGAAACCCAGCGCATTCAGCAGCACTGGGTAGGCGATATCAACGATTACCGACCCCTGTGGCGCACCCTGCTGCTCTATGTCCTGCCTGGCATACTGCTGCTGATCATCATTTTGTTCATAGTCATCCGCATCAACCGACGCCTGAGCTCCGAGATTTCCCGGCGAACCACCCTCGAACAGGAACTGCGCAGCAGCGAGGATCACTACAAGGGGTTGATTGAAAGCCTTTCGGCTATTGCCTGGGAAGCACAGCTGGACAACGACACCTATACCTATGTATCCCCCCAGGCCGAAGCCTTGCTCGGCTATCCAGTCTCTGACTGGCTAAGCCCGGGGTTCTGGAAACGGGTCGTTCACCCCGATGACCTGCCCAGAATCCAGGCCTGGCGTAAAAAAGAGATCAGCGCAGGCCACGATCACAGTTTGGACTATCGTGTGATCACCGCAGAGGGCAACATCCTCTGGCTACGGGACATTGCCAGTATCACGACCCACAATCAGCAAGCCGTGGTTCGCGGCTTGCTGATCAATATCAGCGAAACCAAGCAGACTGAAGAAGCCTTGCTTCTTTCCGAAGAAAAGTTTGCCAAAGCTTTTCATGCATCGCTGGACGGCCTTTTACTGAGCCGTCAAAGCGATGGCCTGATACTCGAGATCAACGAAGGTTTCAGCCGGGTCATCGGCTATGACAGTGCCAGTGCCTTGTACCACTCAACCCTGGAACTGCAATTGTGGGTCGACCCCCATGAGCGCCGTGAATTGCTTGCGGTCCTGGAAAAAAACGGCTTTGTGCGCGACTTCACCTGCCATATCCGACATAAGGACGGGCAAGTGCGCCTCTGTGAAATCTCCAGCTACCCGTTGCTGATCGGCGCCGACGACTGCATTTTGACCATCGTCCACGACATTACCGAACGGCATCAGATGCAGGAAAAACTTCTGCAAACAGCCACCGTGTTCGAGAGCACGGCCGAAGGCATCATCTTTACCGATCCCGAGCAAAAAATTACCTCGGTCAACCGGGCCTTCGGCGAAATCACCGGTTACTCCGAAAGTGAAGTCCTGGGCCAGACGCCGCGCATGCTGGGGTCTGGCCGACACGACAAGCTGTTCTTTGCAACCATGTGGTACCAGCTATCGACCGCTGACAACTGGCAGGGCGAAATCTTCAACAGACGCAAAAACGGTGAAATCTACCCCAGCTGGATGACCATCAGCGCCGTGCGCAACAACAATGATGTGGTGACACATTTCGTAGCCGTATTTTCTGATATTTCCACCCTCAAACTGGCCCAGGAACGCCTTGATCACCAGGCCCACCACGACCCGCTGACCAACCTTCCCAACCGTTTGCTGTTTGAAAGCCGGGGGCGCCAGGTACTCTCCGATCAGCGGCGCAATGATCAACATAGCGCGGTGCTGTTTCTGGACCTTGATCGCTTCAAGAACATCAATGACAGCCTCGGGCATCCTGTGGGCGATCAGTTGCTGAGGGGCATCGCAGCCCGCCTCACCGAACAATTGCGCGACATCGACACGGTTGCCCGTCTTGGCGGCGATGAATTTATCGTCCTGCTGCCTGGGCTCAAACACCCGGAAGATGCACAGAAGATTGCCGAAAAGCTGCTGAACAGCTTCAACGAACCCTTTCTGACCGACGAAAGCGAACTGTTTATCAGCGCCAGCGTCGGTATCAGCATCTACCCGGATGATGGCGACGACGTGGCCACACTGATCAAAAATGCCGATATCGCGATGTACCACTCCAAACTCAAAGGGCGCAATCGCGTCGAACGTTACAGCCACGACCTTAACTCCCAGACCAGTGCCCGCATCCTTCTGGGCCAGGAACTGCGCCGCGCCCTGGAGCGAGGCCAGGTCTCACTGCTGTATCAGCCCAAAGTCCGTCTGCGCGACCATACGCTGGCTGGCGCCGAAGCACTGTTGCATTGGAACCACCCTCTACTCGGAGGAATCTCACATGAGCGCTTGATTCATCTGGCAGAAGAAAACGGCATGATCATTCAAATTGGTGACTGGATGCTCGAGCGTGCGTGCCAGCAACTGTGCTCATGGAATCAACTGTACAAGCCCTTTGGCCCCATCTCGGTCAACCTTGCCAGCGCCCAATTACACCAGCCGGGGCTGATGGCGCACATTCAGCAACTGCTCGAAACCTGCAAGCTCAAACCCGAGAGCCTGAAACTGAAAATCACCGAAACTTTTCTCACCGGCCAGACCGAAGCGGCATTTGATGCCCTGCATCGGCTCAAACAACTGGGAGTAAAACTGTCCATCGACAATTTTGGTACTGGCAACTCGTCCCTCAGTTACCTGAAGCGCTTGCCGTTGGACACGTTGAAAATCGACCCGTCATTTGTACATGGCTTGCCCGACGACCCCCATGATGCTGCCATCGTGCATGCCATCATCGCGCTGGGGCACAGCATGCACTTCACCATCATTGCCGACGGTGTTCAAAACCGGGAACAACAGATTTTCCTGGCGCAGGCAGGTTGCGAACTGATCCAGGGCGAGATCGTCAGCCCGCCGTTACTTCCCGAAAAATTTGCAGCAACTTTCCTTCACCTGGCAATTTCAGATCTTTCGGATAGCACTACTTAGAAACCATCGTTATAATCCGCGACCTACTGAGGGCCTATAGCTCAGTTGGTTAGAGCAGGGGACTCATAATCCCTTGGTCGTAGGTTCGAGTCCTACTGGGCCCACCAAACTCAAAGCCGCGCACTGCGCGGCTTTTGTGTTTCCGGGGTTTGGGATTTTGCTTTTCAAAACGCCCAGAAAACCGGTTTGCGTCCACAAAACGTCCACAGGCCAGCTCTATAGTCCTTTCGTCGGCTTACCCTGCATCCCAGGTTAGACAGTGAGCCGATTAGCCGGCATTATCGGCTCACTATATGAGCCGAATATATTCGTTAATCGGCTCACAGACGAGTAAAGCCCATGAACGATTCCCCCTGGATCTGGCAACAGCCCGGCTGGCCAAACTTTAGCTGGCAAGCTGAGATGCTTAACCCGCTATTGCGTGCCTGTACCCAGGCTCAGGGCCGTTTGCTGGGGATGATTGGCGCTGTCGGAAGTGATAGTGAAGCGCTCAACAGCCTGGACACCATGCTGCAAAACATCGTTACCTCATCAGCCATTGAGGGCGAACAGCTGAATGCAGGCTCTGTACGTTCATCCCTGGCTCGCCGCATGGGGCTGACCGGAACAGGTCGCACAACTGCACGCTCCGAAGGCTTGGCACAATTGTTGTTCGATGCCACAAGTGCGCATCAACGCTTGCTGGATCTTGAACGCCTCTATAAGTGGCACTGCTGGCTGTTCCCCGGCGAGGACAAGCTGTTGGCCCGCCCACTGCACACTGGCACGCTGCGCGGCGAAGAACCCATGCAGGTAGTATCCGGCCCCCTCCACCACCCCACCGTGCATTTTGAAGCACCACCACGTGCCGGGCTG
This sequence comes from Pseudomonas sp. FSL R10-2964, assembly GCF_009600035.1. Lineage (NCBI taxonomy): Bacteria > Pseudomonadati > Pseudomonadota > Gammaproteobacteria > Pseudomonadales > Pseudomonadaceae > Pseudomonas > Pseudomonas sp. FSL R10-2964. Next base: position 51,657 of record NZ_WIWH01000016.1, read on the forward strand.
GAAGAACAACTGGGCGATTTCCTCACTTGGTTCGAGAGCAGCAGAATCGATGTCAGCCTTGATCCTTTACTACGTGCTGGCATTGCCCACTTTTGGTTCGTTACCTTGCATCCGTTCGATGACGGCAACGGCCGCCTCACTCGCACGCTCACCGATTTGGCATTGGCCCAGAGTGAGCAGCAATCCATCCGCTTCTATGCCATGTCAGCCAGCATTCTTGATGACCGCACCGGTTATTACCGAATTCTGGAGTCCAGCCAGAAAGGCACACTGGATATCACTCCATGGTTGCAGTGGTTTCTAGCCACGCTGCTTAAAAGCCTGGAGCAGGCCCTTGCCCGGATTGAACGAGTATTGAGCAAGGCCCGTTTCTGGCAACTACACCGCAACCAGGCCCTGCTAGCCGAACAGCTCAAGGTGCTGAACCGCCTGCTCGACGGTGGCGAACGCGGCTTCGAGAACGGTATAAACGCCGCTCAATACCAAGCCGTGACCAAAGTCTCCAAGGCTACCGCGACCCGCCACCTGGGTGACCTGCTTGCGAAAGGCTGCATCACTCGCCTGCCTGGCAGTGGGCGCAGCACACGCTACCAAATTCAGTACGGCGTCAGCCTCCAAGGTGAGCAGACACTGAGTAGCAAACTCGACTAAGACCAACAATCACGCAGCCCCTGGAGCCACCCTTGCCTGACACCCGCCCCCCTGCACTGGATGAAATCGACCGTCAATTGATCGCGGCCTTGCAGCTCAATGCCCGGGAAAGCGTGGCAATGCTGGCACGCCAATTGGGGATTGCCCGCACCACCGTGACATCACGCCTGGCGCGGCTGGAGAAAACCGGGGTGATTACCGGCTACGGGGTTCGCTTGGGCCAGCGCCTGATTGATGGCGGCCTGCAGGCCTATGTCGGGATTACCGTGCAGCCACGCTCCGGCAAGGACGTGGTGCGACGCTTGAGTGCGATGGCCCAGGTGCAGCAACTGTGCGCAGTCAGTGGCGAATTCGATTACGTGGCTTGGCTGCGCAGCGATTCACCCGAGCAGCTGGACCAGTTGCTCGATCAGATCGGCAGTGTCGAAGGCGTCGAGAAAACCACCACCTCAATCATCCTCAGCAGCAAAGTTGATCGCGGATAAGTCATATCGACTAGCCGCTTCGTCATATTGACTAAATAAAAGTCATAACGACGACAGTTTGCGTCTTATTTACGTGTTCTGCGCTGCCTATCATGGTGCCTGTCTTTTTCTATACTCAAGGTAAAGCTTGGGTCGCCAGCAAGGTCAGCCATGAACAAGAATAATCGTCACCCTGTCGACGGTAAAAAACCCGTCACCATCTTCGGCCCGGACTTCCCGTTTGCCTTCGATGACTGGATCGAACACCCCGCTGGCCTGGGCAGTATTCCCACACATAAACTTGGCGCTGAGGTAGCGATTGTCGGTGCTGGCATGGCCGGGATGGTGGCGGCCTACGAGTTGATGAAGCTGGGCCTCAAACCCGTGGTATATGAAGCCTCGAAAATGGGTGGGCGCCTGCGCTCGCAAGCCTTTGAGGGCAGTGAAGGGGTGATTGCCGAGCTCGGCGGCATGCGCTTTCCGGTGTCTTCAACAGCGTTTTACCACTATGTCGACAAGCTGGGGCTGGAGACCAAACCCTTCCCCAACCCGCTGACCCCAGCTTCCGGCAGTACGGTTATCGACCTCGAAGGCCAAACCTTCTACGCACAAAAACTGGCGGATCTGCCTGCCCTGTTTCAGGAAGTGGCCGACGCCTGGGCCGATGCGCTGGAGGAAGGTTCGCGCTTTGGCGATATTCAGCAAGCCATCCGTGACCGCGACGTCCCTCGCCTCAAAGAGCTGTGGAACACGCTGGTTCCTCTGTGGGACGACCGCACGTTCTACGACTTCGTCGCGACCTCCAAGGCCTTTGCCAAACTGTCATTCCAGCACCGCGAAGTGTTTGGCCAGGTGGGTTTCGGTACTGGCGGATGGGATTCGGACTTCCCCAACTCGATGCTGGAAATCTTCCGGGTGGTGATGACCAACTGCGACGACCATCAGCATCTGGTCGTTGGCGGTGTCGAGCAAGTGCCACTGGGAATCTGGCGCCACGCCCCCGAACGCTGTGCCCATTGGCCTACAGGCACCAGCCTGAGTTCGCTGCACAACGGCGCACCTCGCACCGGGGTCAAGGCGATCTCTCGCACACAAGATGGGATGTTTTCCGTCACTGACATTCTCGGAGTCACACGCCCCTACGAAGCCGTGCTGGTCACATGTCAAAGCTGGCTACTGACCACCCAGATCGAATGCGAAGAGTCGCTGTTCTCACAGAAGCTGTGGATGGCCCTTGACCGTACGCGCTACATGCAATCATCGAAAACCTTTGTCATGGTCGACCGCCCGTTCTGGAAGGACAAAGACCCGGAAACCGGCCGCGACCTGATGAGCATGACCCTCACCGACCGCCTGACCCGTGGCACCTACCTGTTCGACAACGGCGACGACAAGCCGGGGGTGATATGCCTGTCGTACTCGTGGATGAGCGATGCGCTGAAAATGCTCCCGCACCCAGTGGAAAAGCGCGTGAAGCTGGCCCTCGACTCGCTGAAAAAGATTTATCCGAAGGTGGATATCGCCAGCCGCATCATCGGCGACCCGATCACCATTTCATGGGAGGCAGACCCGCATTTCCTGGGCGCCTTCAAGGGTGCACTGCCGGGGCATTACCGCTACAACCAGCGGATGTATGCGCACTTCATGCAAAAGGACATGCCCGCAGAACAACGCGGGATCTTTATTGCCGGCGATGACGTGTCGTGGACCCCGGCCTGGGTTGAGGGTGCGGTGCAGACTTCATTGAACGCGGTCTGGGGCATCATGCATCACTTTGGCGGCAGCACCCATGCGGCCAACCCGGGGCCGGGAGATGTGTTCCACGACATTGGCCCGATTGCGCTGCCGGATTGACCCCGCAGGGTGAATTGATTCCAGTGGGAGCGGGCTTGCTCGCGATTCAGGCAACGCGGTGCATCAGGCATATCGGGTGGATGCCATCGCGAGCACGCCCGCTCCCACACCAACAGTCAACACCAGGAGAACCCCATGCGCATTGCCCTTTACCAATGCCCGCCTCTGCCCTTGGATGTTGCGGGCAATCTGCAGCGTTTGCGTGAAACAGCCCAGCAAGCCGATAACATTGACCTGCTGGTGTTGCCCGAAATGTTCCTCACCGGCTACAACATCGGCGCGCAAGCCGTAGCCGAACTCGCACAAGCCCACGACGGCGACGCCGCACAGCAAATTGCCAAACTGGCCAAAGCCACGGGCATGGCCATTGTGTACGGCTACCCCGAGCGCGGGGCAGACGGACATATCTACAACAGTGCACAGTTGATCGACGCACACGGCAAAAGTCTGTGCAACTACCGCAAGACTCACCTGTTCGGCGAACTCGATCACTCGATGTTCAGCCAGGGCCCCGACTCATTCCCGGTCATTGAACTCAACGGCTGGAAGCTCGGCCTGCTGATCTGCTACGACCTCGAGTTTCCGGAAAACACCCGCAGGCTGGCCTTGGCCGGAGCTGAAGTGATTGTGGTACCCACCGCGAATATGGTGCCCTTCGAGTTCATCGCCGATGTCACCGTGCGTTGCCGCGCTTTCGAAAACCACTGCTATGTAGCCTACGCCAACTACTGTGGCCATGAAGGCGAGATCCATTACTGCGGCCAAAGCAGCATCGCCGCACCCAACGGCAAGCAGATTGCCCTGGCCGAACAGGATGAGACCCTGCTGGTGGCAACGTTGCAACGCCAACAGCTGACTGATGCAAAAACCGGCAACTTTTACCTCGCAGACCGTCGGCCCGAGCTATATGGCGAGCTGAGCAAGGGCTAAATCCGCTAGCATGAGCGCTTCTCTGTTCCGGAAGTGCCCATGCCTGCGCTGAACCACCCTCACACCCAACGTCTGACCCTTGAAAACGGCCTGACCCTCTGCGTGCGCCACGAGCCGCGCCTCAAGCGCTGCGCGGCCGTTTTAAGGGTCGCCGCAGGCAGCCATGATGTGCCTGCGGCCTGGCCGGGCCTGGCGCACTTCCTTGAACACTTGCTGTTTCTGGGCACCGCACGCTTCCCAGCGGCAGACAACCTGATGGCCTGGGTACAGCGCCACGGCGGTCAGGTCAATGCCAGAACCTGCGAGCGACATACCGACTTCTTTTTCGAACTGCCAATGGGTGCTTTCGAAGGGGGTCTTGAACGCTTGTGCGACATGCTCGCCCATCCGCGCATGACTCTGCCTGACCAACTGCGCGAACGTGAAGTGCTACATGCCGAATTTATTGCCTGGGCCCGTGAGCCTTCGGCACAGCGTGAGATCAAACTGTTCCAGCCATTGAACCCGGCCCATCCACTGCGCGCATTCCATGCCGGTAACCGTTATAGCCTGCCAGTACCTCGCGCGGGTTTTCAGCAAGCCCTGAAAGGTTTCTACCAGACCTTTTATCAGGCCGGACAAATGACCTTGAGCCTGAGCGGCCCGTCGGCAATCCGTGAACTGAGCACCCTGGCCGAGCGCTGCAGCGCTGTGTTGCGCCCCGGCAAAGCCGTGCAACAGGCCGATGCACCCGCCTTGATGACCGGTCAGCAGCGACATTATCAACACATTGACGGCTCGCGCCTGAGCCTGATGTTTGCCCTGGAACAGCTGCCGCCGGAGTCTGACAAGGCGCTGGAGTTCCTGTGCAACTGGATCAATGCCGACAAAGCCGGCGGTCTGTTCGCACAGTTACGCCAGCAGCAACTGATCGACACCCTTAAGGCCACGTCGCTCTACTGCTTCAAAGACCAGGCACTGCTACAGATTGAGTTCACTGCAACCAACGCCATTGCCCAACATGCCACGCTAATCAGCGACACCTTCCATGACTGGCTGGGGTTCTTCCGCGCACAACAGGACTGGCCTGCTTTACGTGAAGAGTTCTGTCTGCTGCAACAACGCCAGCAAGACATCAGTGGCGCACTGGAGCTTGCTCGAAGTGACTGCAAGCAACATGTGCCCGGCTTATCGGATCAAGGCGTAACAACCCTCAAGGTCGTGCTGGGGCAGCTGCAGCCAGGGGCAATGCAGTTATCGCACCATGCCTGGCAACTGCCAGCGCCCAATCCATTTCTGCAAGCAGCGAAGGAGCCGGTGAGTGCCGGCCTGATTCGCGGGCAAACCAGCGCTCACCGTGGTTTGCGCACCTTTGCCCAGGATCGTTTGCGCAGTCGCCGCGACGTGTCTGCCATGAGTTTCAGCACAGCAATACCCAACCTCAGCGGCGAAGCAGCGATTTACCTGCGCTGGCGTTTGCCCGCTACACCTGCCGACAACCCGATGCCTGCGCTGCAGAACAGCCTGCGCCCGTTGATCCAGGATGCTCGTGACGCTGGTGTCGAACTTTCGCTCAACGCTTTGGGCAATGACTGGCTGCTGAAGATGTACGGTTACCACGAGCCGATGCCCGCCATTCTGGAAAGCGCCCTGCGTACGCTCGCCAGCCCGTGCACCGGGCTATCAGCCGGCACGCCCCCTGAGGCGACGTTGATGCCCATTCGCCAACTGCTCAAGCGCCTGCCCGAACTGTGCCCGCCCGCTGGCGCAAGTGACGGGGCCCACAATTGGTCAGAAACACGCTGGGACGGGCTGGCAGTCGGCCTGCCATCTGCCACACAGGCCTTGATTGGCCCCGTGCTGAACAAGGTGCCTGGTACCCCGGATGCGCAACTGACGCTTCAGTCCGGGCATCCTGTCGAGCGCCATTGGCACACAGTACCCTGTGATTCCAGCGAACACGCACTGCTGCTGTTTTGCCCGGCCGCCGAGGCCACAGTGGCGGGCGAAGCTGCCTGGCGTCTGCTTGCCCAAGTGGCGCAAACCCCTTTCTATCAACGCCTGCGGGTTGAACTGCAATTGGGATACGCGGTGTTCAGTGGCTTGCGCCAAATCAATGGCCAAACCGGCCTGCTGTTTGGTGTGCAATCGCCCCACGCGAGCACGGCACAAATCTTTGAGCACATCCGTAACTTCCTCGTAGATTTGCCAAATCTGGTCTCGGCACTGGATGAAACATCTTTCACCCAGGCCCGCGCCGCCCTGGCACAGCAATTCTCAAGTGAGGCCCTGGGCGTGTCACAGGCCAGCGAATTGCTATGGCAAAGCAAGCTGGCAGGCCACCCGTCGGATTACCTGGCAGCCCTCTACACTGCGCTTATGGCGCTGGATCAAAACACTACACTCAAGGCTGCACTGCAAACCACACAACCTGACAGCCGCTGGTTATGTGTGGCTACCGGTCCTGTAACTGAAACGTTTTATCCAGGAAGAAGCTGATAATTACCAACCCTGCAAAGGGCTTTCTTCGACATTGGGCGTTCAAAAAGCGTCAAATTTAGTAACATAGCCACCTAAGCTTTTGAACATCTCCTTCGGGAGCTGGACTAATCAAGAGACACTACTCACCCACCCGCTGAAGGAGTCATGTTATGGCTTGGACTAAACCTGCTTACACCGACCTGCGTATTGGCTTTGAAGTCACCATGTACTTCGCTAGCCGTTGATCTGCTTCTTCACTGAGCAGAGCAACCCAACGCCTCGGTTCGCCGGGGCGTTTTTATTTCCAGATTTGCAAGAGAACACGCCATGTTTGTCCAGATTCTAGGTTCCGCCGCTGGCGGTGGTTTCCCGCAGTGGAACTGCAACTGCGTCAACTGCGCGGGTTTTCGTGATGGTTCGTTAAACGCCAAGGCACGTACCCAATCGTCGATTGCGATCTCCGACGACGGCGTGAACTGGGTACTGTGCAACACCTCGCCCGACATTCGCGCGCAACTCCAGGACTTCGCCCCGATGCAACCGGGCCGTGCCCTGCGTGATACCGGGATCAGCGCCATCATTCTGATGGACAGCCAGATCGACCACACCACCGGCCTGCTGAGCCTGCGCGAAGGCTGCCCCCACGAAGTCTGGTGCACTGACATGGTCCACGAAGACCTGAGCACCGGTTTCCCGCTGTTCACCATGCTCAAGCACTGGAATGGTGGCCTGAACTGGAACCGCATCGAGCTGGAAGGTTCGTTCACCATCCCGGCCTGCCCCAACCTGCGTTTCAGCCCGCTGCCCCTGCGCAGTGCCGCGCCGCCGTATTCGCCGCATCGCTTCGACCCGCACCCGGGCGACAATATCGGCCTGATCGTTGAAGACCTGCGCACCGGCGGTAAATTGTTCTATGCCCCAGGCCTGGGCAAGGTTGACGCGCCGTTGCTGGAAATCATGGCGGGCAGTGACTGCCTGCTGGTGGATGGCACCATGTGGGACGACGACGAAATGCAGCGCCGCGGCGTAGGCACCCGTACCGGCCGGGAAATGGGCCATCTGGCGCAAAACGGCCCCGGTGGCATGCTCGAAGTGCTTGAGCAACTGCCCGAGCAGCGCAAAGTGCTTATCCACATCAACAACACCAACCCGATTCTCGACGAAGACTCCGCCGAGCGTGCCGAACTGGTACGCCGGGGGGTTGAAGTGGCCTTTGATGGCATGAGCATCGAATTGTAAAAGCTGAATCTGTAGCAGCTGCCGAACGCAGCCTTCGGCAGCTGCTACAAAGGCATCACATTTTTTTGGAGGCACCAGATGACCCAAGCCCCACTCTCTACCGCCGAATTCGAGGCCGCCCTGCGGGCCAAAGGCGCGTATTACCACATCTACCACCCCTATCAGGTGGCAATGTACGAAGGCCGCGCGACTCGCGAGCAGATCCAGGGCTGGGTCGCCAACCGTTACTACTACCAGGTCAATATCCCGCTTAAGGATGCCGCGATCCTGGCCAACTGCCCTGACCGTGAAGTGCGCCGCGAGTGGATTCAACGCATGATCGACCACGACGGCGCGCCCGGTGAAGACGGCGGCATCGAAGCCTGGCTGCGCCTCGGTCAAGCGGTTGGCCTGGACCCGGATCAACTGCGCTCTCAAGAGCTGGTCCTGCCCGGCGTTCGTTTTGCCGTGGATGCCTACGTCAACTTCGCCCGCCGCGCTACATGGGAAGAAGCCGCCAGCAGCTCGCTGACCGAAATGTTTGCGCCGCAAATCCATCAGTCGCGCCTGGACAGCTGGCCCCAGCATTACCCGTGGATCGACCCCGCCGGCTACGAATACTTCCGCACCCGGTTGGGCCAGGCCCGACGCGACGTGGAGCACGGGCTGGCAATCACCCTGCAGCACTACACTACTTATGAAGGCCAGCAGCGCATGCTGGAAATCCTGCAGTTCAAACTCGATATCCTGTGGAGCATGCTCGATGCCATGACCATGGCCTACGAGCTGGACCGCCCGCCCTATCACAGCGTGACCAGCCAACGTGTCTGGCACAAAGGAATCACCCTATGAGCTTCGATCGCAGCAAAATCCCGACCTGGCGCACCGGCTATCGTTACCAGTACGAGCCCGCGCAAAAAGGCCATGTGTTGCTGTACCCCGAAGGCATGATCAAGCTCAATGACAGCGCGGCCCTGATCGGCGGCCTGATCGACGGCCAGCGCGACGTCGCGGCCATTATTGGCGAACTGGACAAACAGTTCCCCGGCGTACCCGAGCTCGGCGCAGATATCGAGCAATTTATGGAGGTCGCTCGTGCAGAGCACTGGATCGAACTTGCCTGACAGCCGTATCCCGCCCAAGCCTGAAGTCGGCCTGCCGCTGTGGCTGCTGGCCGAATTGACCTACCGCTGCCCGCTGCAGTGTCCGTATTGCTCCAACCCGCTGGACTTCGCCCAGCAGGGCAAAGAACTGAGCACCGAGCAGTGGATCAAGGTGTTTCGCGAGGCGCGGGAGATGGGTGCAGCGCAACTGGGGTTCTCCGGTGGCGAGCCACTGGTGCGCCAGGATCTGGCCGAGTTGATTGGCGAAGCGCGCAAGCTGGGTTTCTATACCAACTTGATCACCTCGGGCATCGGCCTGACCGAGCAAAAGATCAGCGACTTCAAAAAAGCCGGGCTGGACCATATCCAGATCAGCTTCCAGGCCAGCGACGAGCAGGTCAACAACCTGCTGGCCGGCTCGAAAAAAGCCTTCGCGCAAAAGCTCGAAATGGCCAGGGCCGTCAAGGCCCACGGCTACCCGATGGTGCTGAACTTCGTCACCCATCGGCACAACATCGACAAAATCGACCGCATCATCGAGCTGTGCATCGCCCTTGAAGCCGACTTTGTTGAGCTGGCCACCTGTCAGTTCTACGGCTGGGCCCAGCTCAACCGTGTCGGCCTGCTGCCGACCAAGGAGCAACTGGTACGGGCTGAGCGCATCACCAACGAATACCGGGCCAAACTGGAAGCAGAGGGTCACCCCTGCAAGCTGATCTTCGTGACGCCGGACTATTACGAAGAACGCCCAAAAGCCTGCATGAACGGCTGGGGCAGCATCTTTTTGACCGTCACACCTGACGGCACGGCCCTGCCGTGTCATGGTGCCCGACAAATGCCGGTCGAGTTCCCCAATGTGCGTGACCACAGCATGCAGCACATCTGGTACGACTCGTTTGGCTTCAACCGTTTTCGTGGTTATGACTGGATGCCCGAGCCCTGCCGCTCGTGCGACGAGAAAGAAAAGGACTTCGGCGGCTGCCGTTGCCAGGCCTTTATGCTCACCGGGGACGCCAGCAATGCGGACCCGGTGTGCAGCAAATCGCCCCAACACAACCTGATTCTCAAGGCGCGCGAAGAAGCCGAGCACGCCACCCAGACCATCGAACAATTGGCCTTCCGAAATGAACGAAACTCACGTCTTATCGCCAAAAGCTGAGCCCTTCAGCGCCGCACTCGCCGTAGCCGCCGGGGTTGATTTCGCAGAATTGCGAGTCGGCCCTCAAGGCCTGTTCTGGAACGAATATCGTCCACAGGATGCGGCCTCGCGCATCTGGCACTGGCGCGATGGCCAGGCCCACTGCCTGACGCCCGCCGGTTTCAGCGCACGCAGCCGGGTCTATGAGTACGGCGGTGGCGGGTTTTGCCTGAGCGATAACGCCGTGGTGTTCGTCAACGAAACCGATCAGCAGCTGTATCTGCAACCTCTGGAAGGTAGCGCCCCGCAGGCACTGACCCAGAGTGAATGCCGCTACGGCGGCGTGCAGTTTGCCGGCGGGCAGGTGCTGGCAGTCGAAGAAACCGGCGACCAACACCGACTGGTAAGCATCGACCTGGACACCCTTGAACGTCAGATCCTGGCTGAAGGTGCCGACTTCTACGGCGCACCGGCGCTGAGCCCTGACGGCCAGCGCCTGGCCTGGGTCGAATGGAGCCGCCCACACCAACCGTGGACCTCTACCCGTCTGATGCTGGCCGAAGGCCAAACCGCCGGGCGCTGGAACACCGCGCAGTGCCTGGCCGGTGATCTTGATGAGGAATCGCTGCAACAGCCGCGTTTCGACGAACATAACCGGCTCCATTGCCTGACCGACCGCGCAGGTTTCTGGCAGCCCTGGGCCGAGTCTGGCGAAGGCCTGGTACCCGCGCCCAGCGCGCGCGCCGATCACGCCCCGGCCCCTTGGCAACTGGGCACCAGCACCTTTGTGCCACTGGGAGAGCAGGCCTATCTGGCCAGTTGGACCGAGGACGGCTTCGGGCGACTGGGCATCCGCACAGCTGACGGCAACCTCGAAGACTTCACCGGTGACTACAGCCATTTTCGCAGCCTGGCATTGGATGAGGCATTTATCTACTGCATCGCAGCATCGCCGATACGCCCTTCAGCCGTGATCCGTATCTGCCGTGCCGAGCATAAGGTCGAGGTACTGGCAGGTGGCATTGCACCGCTGCCCCCCGAACGTATCAGCCGCCCGAGAACTCTGCGTTATCCCTCTGGAACGGGCCATGCCCACGGTTTTTTCTACCCGGCTATGAACGGCGAAAAAAAACCGCCCCTGCTGGTATTTATCCACGGCGGTCCGACTTCGGCCTGTTACCCGATGCTCGACCCGCGCATTCAATACTGGACCCAGCGCGGCTTTGCCGTGGCTGACCTCAACTATCGCGGCAGCACCGGCTATGGCCGTGAGTATCGTCAAGCCTTGCATTTGAATTGGGGCGTGGTGGATGTCGAAGATGCCTGCGCGGTGGTCAGTTATCTCACCGAACAAGATCTGATTGCTCCCCGCCGTGCGTTTATTCGTGGCGGCAGCGCGGGGGGTTACACCACCTTGTGCGCGCTGGCATTCCATAAAGTGTTCCGGGCGGGTGCCAGCCTGTACGGGGTCAGCGACCCAATTGCGCTGACGCGGTCCACCCACAAGTTTGAAGGTGACTACCTTGACTGGCTGATTGGCGATCCGGAGCGCGACGCTGAACGCTATGCAGCGCGCACTCCGTTGCTGTACGCCAACCAGATCAGCGTGCCGGTTATTTTCTTCCAGGGTGAGCTGGACGCTGTAGTGGTGCCGCAACAAACCCGCGACATGCTCCAGGCCCTGCAATACAACGGCATCCCGGCCCGGGCCCATTACTACCCGGACGAACGCCACGGCTTTCGCAAGGCCAGTAACCAGGCCCATGCACTGGAACAGGAATGGTTGTTTTATAGCCAGGTGATGCAGGCCGATACATAACTGTAGTCGCTGCCTGGTTACCGCTTGGCGATAATCCACACCGCATGGACGATGCCCGGGATATAGCCGCACAGGGTCAGCAGAATATTCAGCCAGAAGGCACCGGCAAAACCCACCTGCATAAACACACCCAGCGGTGGAAGCAGAATGGCAAAGATGATTTTAATAAGATCCATATGCGCAGCTCCCTGATAGTGGCGGGCCAGAAATGGCCCTGCTTCTAATCGACTCCAGGCGCAAGCCAAAGGTTCAGACTGAACTTATCCACAGACAAAAAAAACGCCCCGTACCGAAGAAATCAGGCACGGGGCGATGCGTTATACCGCGAGACGGTTCTTTAAATTCTGTGTAACGGCTGCAATCAGACGGCAACCCCGCGACGGCACTGCAATTGCGCCGTTCGAACCCGGGAAAACGCCCGGGCCAGACGCAGCAGCATTTCATCGATATTGCCCTTGCTCACACACAGGGCCGGGGTAAAACGCAGGCAGTCGGGCTGCGGGGCGCTGATCAGCAAGCCCTCATACAACGCCGCCTTAACCACAGCGTCTGCCGAGTTATCCGACAAGGTCAGACCCCAAAGCAGACCCTGGCCGCGTAATTCGCCCTGTGCATAACTATTTGCCAACCTGCCCAGCCCCTCGCGCAGGTGTTGCCCCGCGTCGCGAACCTGCTGCAGAAAGCCCTTGTCCAGCACGGTATCCAGCACCGCCAACCCCGCTGCGCTCATCAAGGCATTGCCATGATGGGTACCGCCCAGCTCGCCGGGCTCCAGGCAACAGGCCTTGCCCCGAGCCAGCAATGCGGCCACTGGTACACCGCCGCCCAGGCCCTTGCCTAACGTAATGATGTCGGCGCGAATGCCGTAATTCTGTTCTGCCAACAAGGTGCCGCAACGCCCCACGCCGGTCTGCACTTCATCCAGGATCAGCAAAATGCCCAGCTCGCGACACAAGCGCTCAACACCCTTGAGGTAGTGCTCAGTCGCAGGAATCACCCCGGCTTCGCTTTGTACCGGCTCCAGCATGATGGCCACGGTCTGCGCATCGACTGCCGCATGCAGCGCCGGCAAATCGTTGAACGGCACATTGATAAAACCCGGCAACTGCGGCTCGAAGCGGTTATCCACAGAAGCGCCGCCCGAAGCCGACATCGCGCCGAAGCTGCGACCGTGGCAGCTGCGGCTGGCCGTGATGATCCGATGGGCGCCACCGCGATGCAGCTGGCCCCATTTACGCGCCAGCTTGATCGCACCTTCATTGGCCTCAGCGCCGGTGTTGAGCAAATGCACCTGATCACTACCGGTGCTTTCACACAAGCGCTGCGCCAGGTTCAACATCCCGCGGTTTAAAAAACCTGCACCCGGGTTTAGCAACGATTGCGCCTGCTCGGTCATTGCCTTGACCAGCACCGCCGGGCTGTGGCCCAGGCTGTTGGCCGCACTGCCCTGGGTAAAATCCAGATACGCACGGCTGTCGCTGTCCCACATCCATGAGCCCTGGCCGCGCACAAACACTTGGGCTTCACGCTCAACGCAGGGCATCAGGCAGTCTCGGGACGGGTGGTTGCCAGCTTTGGATGGCGCAGAGTGGGCGGCCATTTCTTCGAGGCTGGGGGAATGGCGACGCAGGTTAAACAGGTTCATGCACGCGGACCTTGTGACCATAAACAGATTCGATTTGCAACCGCCGACGCTTCATGGGAAAGGTAAACCTCTGCTCGGGTTTATTGTCCTGCCTATGTAAAACGCCGTTGCCTATCAGCATCTCTGGCTCGATGAGCCTTGTGGAATGGGCGTAGACTAGGCGCCGGCAGGCCGTTGAGCCATTTCGTTTTTTAAGCATTTTCGATAAGTATTACTTATGGATTTCAAGCAACTGCGTTATTTCGTCGCGGTCTATGAAGAAGGCCATGTGGGCCGTGCCGCCGAGCGGCTTTGCATCTCGCAGCCAGCCCTCTCCCAGCAGATCCGTCAGCTCGAACACAACCTTGATGTGAGCCTGTTCGAGCGCAGCAGCAAGCGCCTGCTGCCTACTTTGGCAGCACACACGCTGTACAACCACGCGCTGCCCTTGCTCGACGGATTGCAGCGGGCCAAAGAGGCTCTGCACAACTTTCAGGGCCAGGCCCTGCGCACCATTGCCATCGGTGTATTGCAAACTGTGCATACCAGCCTGGTGCCGCAGATGCTGGAGCGTGTACGTCAGGCCCAACCCCATTTGGTGGTACAGATCTACGAGCTCACGGGCATAGAGATCGAACGGCGCCTGCTGAATGGTTCACTCGACATTGGCATCAGTTACCTGCCGCCACGCCAGCCTGGGCTGCACGCCATGATGCTTTACGAAGACGAACTGCAACTGGTGATACCGGCGGATCATCCGTTGCGCGAATTCAAGAAAGTGTCCTTGAGCCAGGCGGCAGAGCTGCCGATGTTGCTGCTGGGGGAGGAGTTTCAGGTGCGCCAGATCTGGCAAGCCCAGCTTGCCAATCTGGGTCGTCGCCCGCAGGTGCAGGCCGAACTCAACACCATGGCGGGGATTCTCGATAGCCTGCCCCATAGCAAGCTGGCCACAGTCTTGCCGGGGCGCTCGCGCCATCAGCACGATGACAAGGCGCTGCTGTGGAAGCCGCTGAGCGAGCCACGGGTGCCGCTGCAAGTCGGGCTGGTGTGTCGCGATGTGCAACGCCAGCAAGCCACTTTGGGACTGTTGCGCACGTTGCTTGAAGATGTGATGCAGGGCGATGAAGGGGCTTTGTAGCTGACCACCTTGTGGGAGCTGGGAAATCGAGAAAAATCTGACGCACAAAAAAGAAAACCCCGCCGAGGCGGGGTTTTGCAGACTGTTTCCCTGACATCCTTTTCACTCCGCCATCCTGGCAGAATCCTACGTGTCCGTGTTGTTGCTTTGAGCTTCCTGCTCTACGTCCATGGAAAGTAGATTACCCCTGGATCCAATCTGCCGATATGGGAGATTGTCAGCATGTAATGTAAGCAAATGCTTACAAAACACTAAACAGGTTAAAAGTGTGCTTCGTCCAGCAGGTAAAGCGACTCGCTACCCGCCTTGACCGACGCGCTCAGCGAGTGGATACGCGGCAGCAAACGGGCGAAATAGAAGCGTGCCGTGCCCAGCTTGCTGGCATAGAAGGCTTCATCGGCCTCTTTACCCAACGCGGCCCTGGCCATCAACGCCCACATGTACGCATACGTTGTGTAACCAAAAACCTGCAGGTACTCAACGGAGGCTGCGCCGATCTCGTTCGGGTTGTTTTGCGAACGGTCCAGTACCCAGGCTGTCAACTGGTCAAGTGTGTCCAAAGCCGCCGCCAGTGGCTGGGTAAACTCGTTCAGGTCGCTGTTGGCGGTGGCGATGAACTGACGGATTTCATCAGCAAACTGGCGGTAGTAAGCCCCGTGGTTGCCAACGATCTTGCGCCCCACCAGATCCAGCGCCTGGATACCGTTGGTGCCTTCGTAGATTTGCGTGATGCGCACATCACGCACCAGCTGCTCCTGGCCCCACTCGCGAATATAGCCGTGGCCGCCGAACACCTGTTGGCCATGCACGGTGGTTTCCAGGCCCAGATCAGTCAGGAAGGCCTTGGCCACCGGGGTCAGCAAGGCCACCAGGCCATCGGCGCGCTCACGGGCTGCCGGGTCTTCACTGAACTTGGCGATATCCAGCTGGTTGGCAACATAAGTAGAGAAGGCCCGACCGCCTTCGTTCGAGGCCTTCATGGTCAGCAGCATGCGTCGGACGTCGGCGTGAACGATGATCGGGTCCGCCACTTTATCCTTGGCCACTGCGCCTGTTGCAGCGCGCCCCTGCAAGCGATCGCGGGCATATTCCACGGCGTTCTGATACGAACGCTCACCCGAAGCCAGGCCCTGGATGCCAACCCCCAGACGCTCATAGTTCATCATGGTGAACATGGCGGCCAAGCCACGGTTGGGCTCTCCCACCAGGTAGCCGACAGCTTCATCGAAGTTCATCACACAGGTGGCCGAAGCCTGAATACCCATCTTGTGCTCGATAGAGCCGCAGGTCACCGGGTTGCGCTCACCCAGGCTGCCATCAGCATTGACCATGAACTTGGGCACCAGAAACAGCGAGATGCCTTTAGGCCCCGCAGGCGCGTCCGGCAATTTGGCCAGTACCAGATGGATAATGTTTTCAGTCAGGTCGTGCTCACCACCGGTGATGAAAATCTTGGTGCCGCTGACTTTGTAGGAACCATCCACCTGAGGCTCGGCTTTTGTCCGAATAATCCCCAGATCAGTACCCGCATGGGGCTCGGTCAAGCACATGGAACCCGCCCACACACCCGAGTACATATTCGGCAAATAGGTCGTTTTCAATGCTTCGCTGGCGTGCGCGTTGATCGACACACAGGCGCCGGCGGTCAACATCGGGTACAGGCCGAACGACAGGCTGGAGGAGTTGATCATCTCTTCGACCTGGGCCGATACAGCCTTGGGCATGCCCATGCCGCCGAACTGCGGGTCGCCGCCCACACCCACCCAACCGCCTTCGGCGTAGGTGCGATAGGCATCGACAAAACCGGCCGGGGTGGTCACTGCACCATTGTCCCAGTGGCAGCCTTCCTCATCACCACTGCGGCTCAGCGGCGCGATGCTTTTCGCGGTGACCTTACCCGCTTCTTCGAGAATGGCTTCAACCGTTTCAGCATCTACGGTCTCTGCCAACGCAGGCAATTGCGCCCAGAGCTTGGCGACCTCAAAGACTTCATTGAGGACGAAGCGCATATCGCGCAGGGGCGCTTTGTAGTCAGCCATGGCAAACCTCGTAATCTGTAAACGGCGATTATTAATGTAGGACCCAGTCTAGCTTAACGACGATAGCGATACATAGGGTCATGCTGTGACTAATATATATGTTTTGGTCGAGAGCATATCTGATGTGGGAGCGAGCCTGCTCGCGAGGGCTTTCGCGAGCAGGCTCGCTCCCACAGAAAGTTAAGGCGCACCAAAACTAAAAAAGCCGCCTCCCCAAAAGGAGAAGCGGCTTTGCAAGATGACCCGCCGAGGCTTAGTAGCCCAGGTCGAAGTCTTCTTCTTTCATGTCCATCAGGTTGGCAGCGCCCGACAGCATGGTGGCAACGTGCGCGCGGGTGCGCGGCAGGATGCGCTGGAAGTAGAAGCGGGCCGTTTGCAGCTTGGCTTTGTAGAACGCTTCTTCGGACGTGCCGGCCGCCAGCTTTTCAGCCGCCAGGCGCGCCATGTCAGCCCAGAAGTAGGCCAGGCAGGCATAACCGGAATACATCAGGTAGTCGACCGAGGCCGCACCCACTTCTTCACGGTCTTTCATCGCGGCCATACCGACCTTCATGGTCAGCTCGCCCCATTCCTTGTTCAGCGCAGCCAGTGGCGTGACGAACTCGTTGAGTACGTCGTTGCCTTCGTTGCTCTGGCAGAACTTGTGCACGATCTTGGTGAAGCCCTTGAGCGCCTCGCCCTGGGTCATCAGCACTTTACGGCCCAGCAGGTCGAGTGCCTGGATGCCGGTGGTGCCTTCGTACAGCATCGAAATGCGGCTGTCGCGAACGTTCTGCTCCATGCCCCACTCGGCGATAAAGCCGTGGCCGCCGTAGATTTGCACGCCGTGGTTGGCGGACTCAAAACCGACTTCAGTCATAAAGGCTTTGGCGATCGGTGTCATGAAGGCCAGCAGTGCGTCTGCTTTCTTCTTCTCTTCTTCATCAACGCCGTATTTGACGATGTCGACTTGCTTGGCGGTGAAGTACACCATCGCACGGTTGCCTTCGGCGAATGCCTTGGTGGTCAACAGCATGCGACGTACGTCCGGGTGAACGATGATCGGGTCAGCCGCCTTTTCAGGCGCCTTCGGGCCGGTCAACGAACGCATCTGCAGACGGTCACGAGCGTATTTCAGGCCGCCCTGGAAGGCGATTTCAGCGTGGGACAGGCCTTGCAGCGCGGTGCCCAGACGTGCGGTGTTCATAAAGGTGAACATGCAGTTCAGGCCTTTGTTCGGCGGGCCGATCAGGTAGCCGGTGGCGCCGTCGAAGTTCATCACGCAGGTGGCGTTACCGTGAATGCCCATTTTGTGCTCAAGCGAGCCACAGGACACGGCGTTGCGCTCACCGATGCTGCCATCGGCGTTGGCGTTGAACTTGGGCACGATAAACAGCGAAATGCCTTTGGTGCCAGCCGGTGCATCCGGCAGGCGAGCCAGTACGATGTGCACGATGTTATCGGCCATATCGTGTTCACCGGCCGAGATAAAGATCTTGGTGCCGGAAATCTTGTAGGAACCGTCAGCCTGAGGTTCAGCCTTGGTGCGCAGCAGGCCCAGGTCAGTACCGCAGTGCGATTCGGTCAGGCACATGGTGCCGGTCCATTCGCCGGTCACCAGCTTGGTCAGGTAGGTCTCTTGCTGCTCGGGGGTGCCGTGCTCGGAGATGGTGTTCATCGCACCATGGGACAGGCCAGGGTACATGCCCCACGACCAGTTGGCTGCACCGACCATTTCGCTCACGGCCAGGCCCAGCGATTCCGGCAGGCCTTGACCACCGTGCTCTACGTCGTGAGCCAGGCTCGGCCAGCCGCCTTCAACGAATTGTTTGTAGGCTTCTTTGAAGCCTGTAGGGGTTTTAACCCCGGTTTCGCTCCAGGTGCAGCCTTCGATGTCACCCACGCGGTTCAGAGGTGCCAGCACCTGCTCACAAAACTTGGCGCCTTCTTCAAGAATGGCGTCAACCATATCTGGAGTGGCGTCCTGGCAAGCCGGCAGGCTCTGATAGTGCGCTTCGTAACCGAGCAGTTCGTCACGAACGAAGCGAATATCACGCAAGGGGGCCTTGTAGTCAGGCATAGCGATAAACCTCTGCTGATGAAACCGGGGATGAACAACCGCGTGGATTTGTTATGGCGGTCAAACAGGTGTTTGAAACATACGTTTACGCCTATTTATTGTCAAGCAGCGCGAAGCCGCCGTTCGTCTTGGGTCGGATTTGTCTGATCAAGGGAGGGGATATTTTTGGGGTGGGCTTGCTCGCAATACAGCCGGTTCGGACAGTCAGGCAGACCGAGGCGAGGCCATCGCGAGCAAGCCCGCTCCCACAGATTCAAGCGGTGTATCAGTCCAGCAAATCCAGTTGCAGGTATTCAGCCACGGACTGCGCCGACGCTGATTTGAGTTTAGGCACACGCCCAAGGCAAGGCGCGGGCAATCGCTCCGCCAGGGTTGCGAGGTTTTCTTCCAGGCGTGAGGTTTTCGGGCCAATGATATTGGCGACCCAGCCAGCCAGCTGCAGGCCATCACGGGCAATCGCCTCGGCGGTCAACAGTGCATGGCTGATACAGCCCAGACGCACGCCCACCACCAGGATTACCGGCAGGTCCAGCGCCTGTGCCAACTCCGACAAACTGTCCTGACCGGACAACGGCACGCGCCAGCCGCCGGCGCCTTCAATCAGGGTGAAGTCGGCCTTTTGACCCAGAATGTGCTGCATCGGCTCCAGCAGCGAGCGCACCGTCAGTACCACCCCGGCTTCACGCGCCGCGATATGCGGGGCGATGGCCGGCTCGAACGCCACCGGGTTGACCTCGTCATAACTCAACTTGATCGAGCTCTCGGCCATCAATGCCAGTGCGTCAGCATTGCGCAATCCCTGGGGAGTGACTTCACAACCCGAGGCAACCGGCTTGCCCGCGGCCGTACTCAGCCCGGCCGTGCGCGCGGCATACAGAAAACCTGCCGCCACCGTGGTTTTGCCTACATCTGTGTCCGTACCGGTGATGAAGTACGCTGGGCTCATCGCGCTTTCTCCAGAATGCCGTAGACCACCTGATAAGTCGCCGGTAACCCCAGCGGCTGACGAAACTGCTCGTAGGCGCCAACCAGCCCCTGAACCCGCGCCCTGCCGGTCAGCCCCTCAGGACGTCCCGGGTTGAGATTATGTGCACCGAGCGCTTTTAGCTCATGGGTCAGCTGGCGTACTTGCGGGTAGTGCAGCACATGCGGCTGATTCTGCAAGCCGAGCACCTGCAGACCGCTGTCGGCGCAAAGCTGCTGATAGGCCGTGAACTCACGAAAACGATTGACGTGAGCCTGGCCGTCGACGGCCCGCCAGCTATCACGCAGCTCATTCAAGGTGCCCACGCACAAACTGGTGAAGGCCAGGACCCCACCGGGTTTGAGCACACGCTGCGCCTCATTCAGCACCGCGCGAAAATCAGCACACCATTGCAGCGCCAGGCTGGAGAAAATCAGATCACAACTGTTTGCTTGCAGCGGCAGGTTTTCGGCATCGCCAGCGATAAAATGCTGTGCCCCGCCCAAAGGCCGGGCATACGCCAGCATGCCTTGGGCGATATCCAGTGCCACCCCCTGACTATGGGTAAAGCGCTGACCCAGCACGCGGCTGAAATAACCTGTGCCACTGCCCAGATCCAGCCAGCGCTGCGGGCTCAAATCCTGCGGTAAACGGGCCATCAGCTCATGGCCAACGTCACGCTGCAATTGGGCGACGCTGTCGTAACTGGCGGCCGCACGGGAAAACGAGACAGCCACTTGACGCTTGTTCGGCAAGCTGGCCGCAAGCATCGCAATACTCAAATCATTCATCGCCCGACTCGTGTAAAAAAGCCTGAATCGCCGCCGCCAGTTCGTGCGGGGCTTCCAGTAAAAATGCATGACAGGCCTGTTCAATCAGACCCACTTCGACATCGGGTAACAGCGCCAGCACATCACTTGCCGCCTGCTCCGGAACCAGCGCATCAAGCCCCGCGAACAGGTGCAATTGCGGCCCGTTGAAACGCTGCAAGGCTGCCCGCGTATCCAGCCTGCCGAGCAATTCAAGGCCGGCCGACAAGGCATCGGGCTGAGCATTGGGTGCGCCGGCCAGCAGCAGGCTGGCAAGCGCCCGCGGCTCATCCGAGCCCTGGCTACACAGCAGGCAAAAACGTTTGAGCGTGGTATTCGGCGCATCACCAAAACCGCTCAGGAACGGCTCGAACGTGGAGACAGGCATGGCGCCTGGCCAATCCGCGCGACTGACAAAGCTCGGGTTGCTGGCCAAGGTAACCAGCCCGCAGCAGCGATCGCCGCGACGCGCAGCCAGCTCGCTGGCAAGCATCCCGCCCAGCGACCATCCACCCAGCCAGACGTTGTCGGGCAGGGTCGCGTCGAGTTCATCGAGCCAGTCGTCAAGAGCGGTGGACAGCAGCACCGGTAGCGGTTCGATTTCGACCCGCAAGTGCTCGTCCAGCCCGCGCAAGGCCTCGGCCAGAGGCTCCAGAGGTGAAACCCCCAGGCCCCAGCCCGGCAGCAAAATCAAACGATCACGCATGAGCAGGCTCCAACGTACGCCAACAGTCGTCGAGTGCCGTTAACAATAGCTGTACCTGTGCTTCTGTGTGGGCGGCCGACAGTGTCACGCGCAAACGGGCGCTGCCTGCGGGGACAGTGGGCGGGCGGATTGCAGTCACCAGCAAGCCGCGCTCGCGCAGCCTCTGCGACAGGCGAATGGCTTGGCCACTGTCACCGATCATGATCGGCTGGATCGGCGAAAAGCTGTCCATCAACTGCAGGCCAATTTGCTCGGCACCAAGGCGAAACTGAGCAATCAACTTGTTCAGATGCTCACGGCGCCAATGCTCGGTGCGCAGTAGCTCAAGGCTTTTGAGCGTCGCACAGGCCAGCGCCGGAGGCTGGCTGGTGGTGTAGATGTAAGGTCGGGCGAACTGGATCAGGCTTTCGATCAGTTCTTCGCTGCCCGCGACAAATGCACCGCTGGTGCCAAATGCCTTGCCCAGCGTTCCGACCAGTACCGGCACATCGTCAGCACTCAGGCCAAAATGTTCGGCAATCCCGCCGCCATTGGCGCCCAACGGACCAAAACCGTGGGCATCGTCTACCATCAACCAGGCACCCTTGGCCCTGGTTTCACGGGCCAGAGCGGGGAGGTCGGCCAGATCGCCGTCCATGCTGAATACGCCATCGGTGACCACCAGCGTACTGCCGCTGGCTTTTTCCAGACGCTTGGCAAGGCTACTTGCATCGTTATGCAGGTAGCGGTTGAAGCGCGCCCCGCTCAACAAACCGGCATCCAGCAGGGAGGCATGGTTGAGGCGGTCTTCCAGCACCGTATCGCCTTGCCCGACCAACGCGGTGACGGCTCCCATGTTGGCCATGTATCCGTTACTGAACAGCAGCGCACGCGGGCGACCGGTGAACTCGGCCAGAGCCTCCTCCAGTGCGTGGTGCGGGGTGCTGTGACCGATGACCAGATGCGACGCACCGCCGCCTACGCCCCAGCGCGATGCTCCCGCTTGCCAGGCTTCAATCACTTGCGGGTGACTGGCCAGGCCCAGGTAGTCGTTATTGCAGAAGGCGAGCAGAGGCTTGCCATCGACCACCACCTGCGGCCCTTGCGGGCTTTCTAGCAGCGGGCGCTGGCGATACAGGTTATCGGCGCGGCGTGCGGCCAGCCGGGAGCGTAGATCGAATGACATGCTGACTATAATCCCTTGTAGCCGCTGGCGCAGGCTGCGATGGGCAGCGAAGCGGCCCCGGCTTCGGTATTGAAAGCGAAGGTCCTGCGGACCTTATCGCAGCCTGCGGCAACGACTACAGGCCTGCACGGTGGTTAAACCACAGCGTTATAGAACTGCTCGCTGGACTTCTGATCCCTAAGCGCGTGCTCTATCGCCGCCTGATGCACCTCGTCAGCGTGATCTTTACCCTCCTCCGGCAGAATGCCCAAACGGCTGAACAGCCGCATGTCCTTGTCTGCCTGCGGATTGGCCGTGGTCAGCAGTTTGTCGCCGTAAAAGATAGAGTTGGCCCCGGCAAAGAACGCCAGCGCCTGCATTTGTTCGTTCATTGCCTCACGACCTGCCGACAGGCGTACATGGCTCAGAGGCATCATGATTCGCGCTACTGCCAGCATGCGGATGAAATCAAAGGGGTCGATGTCTTCGGCGTTCTCCATCGGCGTGCCGGCCACTTTCACCAGCATGTTGATGGGCACCGATTCCGGGTGCTCAGGCAGATTGGCCAGCTGGATCAGCAGGTTGGCGCGGTCGTCCAGCGACTCGCCCATGCCCAGGATGCCGCCGGAGCAGATTTTCATCCCGCTGTCGCGCACGTAACTCAGGGTTTGCAGGCGTTCGCTGTAGGTCCGCATGGTGATGATGCTGGTGTAGAACTCGGGCGAGGTGTCGAGGTTGTGGTTGTAGTAGTCAAGACCGGCATGGGCCAGTGCAGCGGTCTGCTCCTGATCAAGCTTGCCCAGGGTCATGCAGGTTTCCAGGCCCATGGCCTTCACCCCTTTGACCATTTCCAGCACGTAGGGCATGTCTTTGGCCGAAGGGTGCTTCCAGGCTGCGCCCATGCAAAAACGGGTGGCACCGATGTCCTTGGCCCGCTGTGCTTCTTCAAGCACCTTCTGCACCTGCATCAGCTTCTCTTTGGCCAGGCCGGTGTTGTAGTGGCCCGACTGCGGACAATATTTGCAATCTTCCGGGCAGGCCCCGGTCTTGATCGATAACAGCGTCGAAACTTGAACCCGGTTGGCATTGAAATGCTTGCGGTGAACGGTCTGCGCCTCGAAAAGCAGGTCGTTGAAAGGCTGGGTGAACATCGCCCGGACTTCGGCTAATGACCAATCATGTCGCAAGTTGGCAAGGCTGCTGGCGCTCATCGGCGTTTCTCTTGTTTATGCTTTGACTAGAACCCGAGGCAAAAACCCAGGCACGGCACGGATATCGGCATGTTTAAGGATGTGACATGAACTGTCAACCACTATGGATTCGATTGGTTTACAATTGGTTAATAAACAACCAGTCCTGTTTGTTGTGTGACGAGCGCGCCCGTACAGAGCAGGCCCTGTGCGTCGCCTGCGAACTGGAGCTGCCCTGGCTGGGTGACCGCTGCCAGCGCTGCGCTTTGCCGCTGCCCATGGCGGGGCTGGTTTGCGGCCATTGCATCAGACAGCCACCCGCCTTCGAACGTGTTCATGCACCTTGGGTGTATGGCTTTCCGATCGACAGCCTGATCGTGCGCTTCAAGCACCACAGCAAATGGCCCTACGGCCGCCTTTTGGCCGAAATTCTTGGGCAATCACTGCTTGATAGCTTCAACATGGGTGAACCTCGACCTGACGCCCTGCTGCCGGTACCCCTGTCCACCAAACGCTTGCGTGAGCGTGGCTATAACCAGGCCGGGATGCTGGGGGATTGGCTCGGCAAGCAGTTGTGCATCCCCTGCCAGCCGCACTGGCTGCTGCGTTCGCGGAACACCGCTGCGCAACAGGATCTGGACGCCAAAACCCGCAAACGCAACCTGCGCCACGCATTCAGCCTCGCGCCAGGGGTGCAGGTGAATGGCTTGCATCTGGCCCTGATCGATGACGTGCTGACCACCGGCGCCACGGCAGAAAGCCTGGCGCGCCTGTTGCTCAAGGGTGGGGCGCGGCGGGTCGATGTGTATTGCCTGGCGCGCACGCCAAAACCTGATGGGCTTGCTTGACGTCTCCCCGTGGAGCAGGCACTTTTCGGGCACTCCCCGTCTTGCGAACCTGCCTTCATGCACCTGCCTGCCCTGCTTGCCCAGCATATTGTCCACCGCCCGCAACGTATTGCCCTGTTGCAACACATCGCCGAGCAGGGCTCGATCACGGCTGCCGCCAAAAGTGCGGGCATCAGCTACAAGGCTGCGTGGGATGCCATCGATGAGCTGAACAACCTGGCGCAAACCCCCTTGGTGCAGCGCAGCATTGGCGGCAAGGGCGGAGGCGGCGCCCGGTTGTCCGTGGCCGGTGAGCGGGTGCTGCGCCTTTATCAGCGCTTGCAGGCATTACAGGCTCAGGTGCTGGACGCCGCCGAAGACGCCCGGGATCTCGACCTGCTCGGCCGCCTGATGTTGCGTACCAGCGCCCGTAACCAGTTGCACGGTACCGTGATTGCCATCCACAGGCATGGTCACAACGATCTGATTGACCTTGAGTTGCCCGGTGGCCTGACCTTGCAGGCGCAAATCACCCACGACAGCACCCAGCACCTGGAACTGGCGATCAATAGCCCGGCGGTGGCACTGATTAAAGCGGGCTGGCTGCAGTTGATCGACGTCGCACAAGTGCCCAGCCCCGAACACAATCACCTGCACGGGCAGATCCAACAGATTCTGCACCTCGCCGACGGCCCCAGTGAAGTGCGTATCAGCCTGCCTGGCGGCCAGACGCTGTGTGCGCTGACCGAACCGCAACACCTTGAAACACTTGGACTGACCGTGGGCAGTACGGCACAGGTGCAGTTTGCGCCGACGCTGGTGTTGCTGGGCACAGCGGTCTAAACCGCTGCCCTCACCCCACCCCTCTCCAGGAGGGAGAGGGAGCTGACCGCATGCGCCTTCACCCCCCCTAAACCAGTCCCCTCTCCCTATGGGTGAGGGACTTTTCAAACAAAAACTGAAACATCCCTGTCATACCCGCTGCTTATGGTGTCTGCCAAAACCGTTGCCAGACGAGCCAGCCATGAGCCTATTAGAAGAAAACCAATCCACCGACCTTGAGCAGATCATCGGCCTGAGCCGTCGGGGCTTTATCAGTGCGGGCGCCTTGTGTGGTGCGGCGATGTTCCTCGGCGGCGGCCTGCTTGGTCGCAGCGCCCTGGCGGCCGGGATCAGCGCCGCCAACAGCAACCTGCTGGGGTTCGACAGCATCAACGCAGCCACCACCGACACCATCAGCCTGCCGCCCGGCTACCGTTCCTCGGTGCTCATCAGCTGGGGTCAGCCGCTGCAGGCCAAAGGCCCGGCGTTTGACCCTTCCGGTAAAGGCACCGCCAGCGAGCAGGAAGTGCAATTTGGCGACAACAATGACGGCATGAGCCTGTTCGCCTTCCCCGATGACCCGAACCGGGCCCTCATGGCGATCAACAACGAATACACCAACTACCGCTACCTCTACCCTCACGGTGGCTCGCCCACTTCCCTTGAAGAAGTGCGCAAGGCCCTGGCCAGTGAAGGCGTGTCGGTGATCGAAATCCAGCGCAAGGGCGACAGCTGGCAGTTTGTTCAGGGCTCACCCTTTAACCGGCGCATCCACGGCAACACGCCGATCCGCCTCAGCGGTCCCGCGGCGGGCCACGAACTGCTGCGCACCCGGGCCGATGCCACCGGCAGCCGTGCCCTGGGCACGTTCCAGAACTGCGCCAACGGCAAAACCCCGTGGGGCACTTATCTGACGTGCGAAGAAAACTTCACTGATTGTTTCGGCAGCTCTGATGCCAAGCAAACCTTCGACACCGCGCAAAAGCGCTATGGTGCCGTGGCGGCCAGCAAGGATATCAACTGGCACCAACACGACCCGCGCTTCGACCTGGCACTCAACCCCAACGAACTCAACCGTCACGGCTGGGTAGTGGAAATCGACCCGTTCGACCCGCTTTCAACACCGGTCAAACGCACCGCCCTGGGCCGTTTCAAACACGAAAACGCCGCCCTGGCCGAAACCGGCGACGGTCGTGCCGTGGTCTATATGGGCGACGATGAACGCGGCGAGTTCATCTACAAATTTATCAGCCGCGACAAGATCGACCACCAGAACCCCAAGGCCAATCGCGACCTGCTCGACCACGGCACGCTTTATGTGGCGCGCTTTGACAATGGCGACAGCAACCCTGATCGCCCCAAGGGCCAGGGCCAGTGGCTTGAACTGAGTCACGGCAAAAACGGCATTGATGCCGACCATGGTTTCGCCAGCCAGGCCGATACCCTGATCCATGCCCGCCTGGCAGGCAGCACAGTCGGCGCCACGCGCATGGACCGCCCGGAATGGATAGTGGTCAGCCCCAAAGACGGCCAGGTTTATTGCACCCTGACCAACAACGTCAAACGTGGCGAGGATGGACAACCGGCTGGCGGACCCAACCCGCGTGAGAAAAACGTCTACGGACAAATCCTGCGCTGGAACGCCCATAAGGGTGATCACGGCTCGGACACCTTTGACTGGGACCTGTTCGTGGTGGCCGGCAACCCGGCAGTGCACGGCAAAACGGCCAAAGGTGGCTCGGCCAACATTACCCCGCAAAACATGTTCAACAGCCCCGACGGCCTGGGTTTCGACGACGCAGGGCGCTTGTGGATCCTCACCGACGGCGACGCCAGCAACAGCGGCGACTTTGCCGGCATGGGCAATAACCAGATGCTCTGCGCCGACCCGGCCAGCGGTGAAATCCGCCGCTTCATGGTCGGGCCGATTGGCTGTGAAGTCACCGGCATCAGCTTCTCGCCCGACCACAAAACCCTGTTCGTTGGTATTCAGCACCCCGGCGAAAACGGCGGATCCACCTTCCCCGAGCATCTGCCCAACGGCAAACCGCGTTCTTCGGTCATGGCCATCAGCCGTGAAGACGGCGGTATCGTCGGCGCCTGACCCTTTCGGTGTGGGAGCGGGCTTGCTCGCGATCGGCTTGGTGCGATTTAACTGACAGACCGCAGCGCCTGCATCGTGAGCAAGCCCGCTCCCACAGCGGATTAAGTCGCCTTCCGGGCCCCGGTCTGCGCTAACATGCATGGCCGGACGCGGCAGCCTGCTGCGCGCAGGAGTCAGCATGTCTCATCCGTTTGCAACACTTACCCCTGATCTGGTGCTCGACGCTGTCGAGAGCATCGGTTTCCTGAGCGATGCCCGCGTGTTGGCGCTCAACAGCTACGAAAACCGCGTGTATCAGGTCGGTATCGAAGACTCGCAGCCGCTGATCGCCAAGTTCTATCGCCCTCAGCGCTGGACCAACGAAGCGATCCTCGAAGAGCACCGCTTCACCTTCGAACTGGCCGACTGCGAAGTCCCGGTCGTGGCCCCGATGATTCACAACGGCCAAAGCCTGTTCGAGCACCAGGGCTTTCGCTTTACCTTGTTCCCACGCCGTGGTGGCCGTGCGCCAGAGCCGGGAAACCTCGACCAGCTGTATCGTCTCGGGCAACTGCTCGGCCGCCTGCATGCCGTAGGCGCAACCAAGCCGTTCGAACACCGCGAAGCACTGGGCGTGAAAAACTTCGGTCACGACTCACTGACCACCCTGCTCGAAGGCAACTTCATACCGCGCAGCTTGCTCCCGGCCTACGAGTCCGTCGCCCGCGACCTGCTCAAGCGCGTTGAAGACGTCTACGCCGCCACCCCGCACACCAACATCCGCATGCATGGTGATTGCCACCCCGGCAACATGATGTGCCGCGACGAAGTGTTCCATATCGTCGACCTCGATGACTGCCGCATGGGCCCTGCGGTGCAGGATTTGTGGATGATGCTCGCCGGTGATCGCCAGGAATGCCTGGGCCAGCTGTCAGAGTTGATGGACGGCTACAGCGAATTTCATGACTTCAACCCCCGCGAACTAGCGTTGATCGAGCCGCTGCGCGCTTTGCGCCTGATGCACTACAGTGCCTGGCTGGCGCGACGCTGGGACGACCCGGCCTTCCCCCACAGCTTCCCGTGGTTTGGTACCGAACGCTACTGGGGCGACCAGATCCTGGCATTGCGTGAACAGCTTTCAGCACTCAATGAGGAGCCGCTGAAACTGTTCTGACGCCATGTATGTGGCTCTTGCAGGAGCGGGCTTGCTCGCGATTGGGTCGATGCGGTTTAACTGTCAGACCGCAGCGCCCGCATCGCGAGCAAGCCCGCTCCCACAGAAAATCCGGGACCGCTGCTGGTGCAAAAACAACTGTCTGCCTTGCAAATCTCCTGCACGACACGCCTGCAAAACCTGCTTACAATCCTGACTTCTTCCGTGTCTGTTAGTTGCCTAAGCAAGGATTCTGCATGCAAGCCGCCAACCCGCGCCGCGGGTATATTTTAGGCCTCACGGCCTATGTCATCTGGGGCATCTTCCCGCTCTACTTCAAACTGCTGGCCAGCGTCCCGGCGGCCGAAATCATCGTCAACCGGGTGCTCTGGTCGGCCTTGTTCGGCTCGTTGCTGCTGCTGGTGTGGAAGCACCCCGGCTGGTGGCAGGAACTGCGCGACAACCCCAAACGCCTGGGCGTGCTGACCATCAGCGGCCTGCTGATTGCCGCCAACTGGCTGACCTATGTATGGGCCGTAAATAACGACCGCATGGTCGAAGCCAGCCTGGGCTATTACATCAACCCGCTGGTAAACGTATTGCTCGGCATGTTGCTGCTGGGCGAACGCCTGCGCCGCTTGCAGTGGATTGCCGTAGGCCTGGCAGCTGCGGGCGTGGCACAACAAGTGTGGCAAGTGGGTAGCCTGCCGTGGGTATCGCTGGTGCTGGCGCTGACGTTTGGCTTTTACGGGCTGATTCGCAAGCAAGCACCGGTCAAGGCGCTGCCGGGGTTGGTGGTAGAAACCTGGATCCTGGTCCCGGTTGCCATCGGCTGGCTGTTGCTGCATCCGGAAGCCAACAGCGCCCACGTTGACTTCTGGAGTACCTCAGAGGCCTGGCTGCTGGTATTTGCCGGCCCGGCCACGCTGATACCCCTGGTCAGTTTCAACGCCGCCGCACGACATCTGCCCTACACGACCCTGGGCTTTATGCAGTACATCGCGCCGACGCTGGTGCTGATCCTGGCGGTCTGGGTGTATGGCGAACACCTGTCCGAAAGCACCTTGATCGCCTTTGCGTTTATCTGGGCCGGGCTGGTGGTGTACAGCCTCGATGCCTGGTTCAGCCTGCGCCAGCGCAGCTGAACCGGCGTAGTTACTCTTCGGTGCTGAACTTGAGGTCTACCAGCAGTTCATCGGCCAGGGTTTCCAGACGCTTTTGCAGCACGTCGAGCGACAAGATCAGGGCCACAGCCAGAATGGCCTCGGCATGAAACAGCGGCTCGTTGCTCATGGGCGCGGGCCGCACATCGGTCACCAGCCGCTCCAGGCTCACCCCCTGCTCCGTCAGCACCCGGGTGATATCGCGCACAATGCCGGGGCGGTCGTTGCCCACCAGCTCCATGGCGATGGGCTTCCAGGTGCAGGACTGCTCGATCCCGCTTTCGGCGATCAATACCCGAATCCCTTCCTTGCCCAACCGCTGCAGCGCATCGACCAGCTCATCGTGGGCTTCGGCAGGCACGCCGACACGCAGGATCCCGGCAAATTGCCCGGCCATACGCGACATGCGACTCTCCAGCCAGTTACCTCCATGCTCGGCGATGCACTGGGCAATACGCTCGACCTGCCCGGCCTTGTCCTGGGCAAAGACAGTGATAACAAGATGATTCATGGCGGGACTCTCTTATTAGGGGGTCGATTGAGTATAGGCAACACCCTTCCCTGTGGGAGCGGGCTTGCTCGCGATGGTCTCGCCACGGTTTGCCTGACAGACCGCGTCGCCCGAATCGCGAGCAAGCCTGCTCCCACAGATGCCTTCAAAATCACAAATTGTGTACTGTTTTTAGAATTATCTGGAACAACCTGCCTGTTTCTTGAGAACATCCCGTTCTTCTGAGTGACCGTTCGCGTAAAAATGGTCGCAGAACGACGTGATCAGTCTGATTTTCACATCTGCAATTGATCATGTAGTATGCCTCGGCGACCACTACATAAATTGCAACATGGTCTGCCAAAGCGTCTGCAATCCCCGTACAAACCCGCTCTGGCGGTGTTTTGAGAAGCGCTCCAGGCTTTAAATAAAAATGAGTGAGGCAAGCAATGACTGAACACGTTCACGTCGGTGGCCTGCAGGTCGCCAAAGTCCTGTTCGACTTCGTCAACAACGAAGCTATCCCCGGTACCGGCCTCACCGCCGATCAGTTCTGGGCCGGTGCCGACAAGGTCATCAACGACCTGGCACCCAAGAACAAAGCACTGCTCGCCAAACGCGATGATTTGCAGGCGCGCATCGACGCCTGGCACCAGGCGCAGGCCGGCAAGGCCCATGACGCCGTGGCTTATAAGGCCTTCCTCCAGGATATCGGGTATCTGCTGCCAGAAGCTGCGGATTTCCAGGCAACGACGCAAAACGTCGATGACGAAATCGCCCGCATGGCCGGCCCGCAATTGGTGGTGCCGGTGATGAATGCGCGCTTTGCCCTCAACGCCTCTAACGCCCGTTGGGGCTCGCTGTACGACGCGCTTTACGGCACCGACGCCATCAGCGAAGCCGACGGCGCCGAAAAGGGCAAAGGCTACAACAAGGTTCGCGGCGACAAGGTCATCGCCTTCGCCCGCGCCTTTCTCGACGAAGCTGCACCTCTGGCCAGCGGCTCCCACGTTGATTCCAGCGGCTACGCCATTGTTGACGGCGCCTTGCAGGTCACCCTCAAGGGCGGCGCCAGCACCGGCCTGCGCGACACCGCGCAGTTGATCGGTTACCACGGCACGGCCGCAGCGCCGACGGCCGTGCTGCTCAAGCACAACGGCCTGCATTTCGAAATCCAGGTCGACGCGGCCAGCCCCGTCGGCCAGACCGATGCTGCAGGCGTCAAAGACGTGCTGATGGAAGCCGCCCTGACCACCATCATGGACTGCGAAGACTCGGTCGCTGCGGTCGATGCCGATGACAAGGTGGTGATCTACCGCAACTGGCTCGGCCTGATGAAGGGTGACCTCAGCGAGCAAGTATCCAAGGGCGGCCAGACCTTTACCCGCACCATGAACCCGGATCGCGAGTACACCGCGCCAAACGGCGGCACCGTCAGCCTCCACGGCCGCTCGCTGTTGTTCGTGCGCAACGTCGGCCACCTGATGACCATCGATGCGATCCTCGACAAAGACGGCAACGAAGTGCCCGAAGGCATCCTCGACGGCCTGCTCACCAGCCTGGCGGCTATCCACAGCCTCAATGGCCAGACCACGCGCAGCAACAGCCGCACCGGCTCGGTGTATATCGTCAAGCCGAAGATGCACGGGGCTGAAGAAGCCGCGTTCACCAACGAGCTGTTCGGCCGCATCGAAGACGTGCTCAAGCTGCCACGCAACACGCTCAAGGTCGGAATCATGGACGAAGAGCGCCGTACCACGATCAACCTCAAGGCCTGCATCAAGGCCGCCAGCGAGCGAGTGGTGTTTATCAACACCGGCTTCCTGGACCGTACCGGCGACGAGATTCACACGTCGATGGAAGCCGGCCCGGTCGTACGCAAGGCCGACATGAAAGCCCAGAAGTGGATTTCGGCCTACGAAAACAACAACGTCGATGTCGGCTTGAGCACTGGCCTGCAAGGTCGTGCACAAATCGGTAAAGGCATGTGGGCCATGCCCGATCTGATGGCCGCCATGCTGGAGCAGAAAATCGCTCACCCGCTGGCCGGCGCCAACACTGCCTGGGTGCCGTCACCGACCGCCGCCGCCCTGCACGCGCTGCATTACCACAAGGTTGACGTGTTCGCCCGTCAGGCCGAACTGGCCAAGCGCGCTCCGGCTTCGGTGGACGACATCCTGACCATCCCGCTGGCGGTGAACCCGCAGTGGACCCCGGAACAGATCCAGAACGAACTGGACAACAACTCCCAGGGCATCCTGGGCTACGTTGTGCGCTGGATCGACCAGGGCGTGGGGTGCTCCAAGGTGCCGGACATCAACGACATCGGCCTGATGGAAGACCGTGCCACGCTGCGTATCTCCAGCCAGCACATCGCCAACTGGCTGCGTCACGGCATCGTCAACGAAGAGCAGGTCATGGCAAGCCTCAAGCGCATGGCACCGGTGGTTGACCGCCAGAACGCCAACGACGCGCTGTACCGTCCGTTGGCGCCGGACTTCGACAGCAATATCGCCTTCCAGGCAGCGGTCGAGCTGGTCATCGAAGGCACCAAACAGCCTAACGGCTACACCGAGCCGGTACTGCACCGTCGTCGGCGCGAGTTCAAGGCCAGAAACGGCCTGTAACCCGCAGCAATAAAAAAAGCCCCGATCATTCGGGGCTTTTTTTTGACACGGTGGGAGACCAACCTTACATCCCCAACTCCTCACGGATCAGCTTGAGCAACCTGTCGGTATCAATCGGCTTGAGCAAAAAGTCCACCACGCTCAAATGCATGGCATCGATGGCATCCCGTACATTCGCATCCCCCGACATGATGATAACCGGCAAGGCCGCCCGCTCGGATTCACGCACTTTGCGGATCAGATGCAAGCCATCGTGGGGCAGCATGCGCAAATCGGTGAGCATCAGGTTGATCGGCTGGCCCGATGCCAATAGCGCCAGCGCTTCTTCTTCATTGCTGGCCTGGAGGCACTCAATGGCATTGAGTTCAAGAAACTCCGCCAACAACTCCCGAGCCAAAACATCATCTTCGACAATCAACACACATGACGAGACCGAAGCAGGTGTCTGCATGACCTCTTGTAAGGCCTCTCTTTCGGCGTCAGTCAAAATGTCGTGTTCGGTCATAGGCTTCTCGGAAGCTGACTTGCAGGCGAAATATCCTAATAGCGTAGTCGGTTATCCATTACTGGGTGTAAATGTGCGCTCACATTCCGGTATTTCCAAGCCTGCCAGCACAAGAAATATCTGAAACCAATGTGCGATGTTTTTAAAACAGCAGCACAACGCTGCCCCATAGACTTACGTCCAATGGGCACCCGCGCGCAGACCACCGAGCATGAGGGATAGAAATACACCTTGGGGCGATGCCCTGTCCGGTCATAACAACAACGGCTCACAACCAACGACGCGGTATCAGTAATGAGTAAATCGGATGCGTTTCTCCAGGCAGGGAAAACCGCGGTGTTGCAGAACATTCACGGCACCATGCAATTCTTGCAGCGATTCCCGCCCTTCAACCAAATGGAAAACACTCACCTGGCGTACCTGGTCGAGCAGTGCCAACTGCGCTTCTATGCCCCGGGCGAAAGCATCATCCGACCCACCGACGGGCCGGTGGAGCACTTCTATATCGTCAAGCAGGGCCGAGTGGTGGGCGAGCGCACCCACGCCGGTCGCGAAGAAGCCCAGACCACCTTCGAGATCACCGCCGGCGAATGCTTCCCCCTGGCCGCGCTGCTGGGCGAGCGCGCCACCCGCACCGAACACCGGGCCGCCGAAGATACGTTCTGCCTGCAACTGAACAAAACCGCGTTTATCAAACTGTTTGGCCTGTCCGACGAATTTCGCGACTTTGCCTTGCGCGGCGTCAGCAGCCTGCTGGACAAGGTCAATCAGCAGGTGCAGCAAAAAGCCGCTGAAACCCTCGGCACCCAGTACTCGCTCAACACCCGCCTGGGTGAACTGGCCATGCGTCATCCCGTGACCTGCGCGCCTCAGGTTGCACTGCGTGAAGCCGTGCGTCTGATGCACGAACAGCAGGTGGGCAGCATTGTGGTGGTCGACGAGTTCAAGGCCCCGCTGGGGATTTTCACCCTGCGCGACCTGCGTCAGGTCGTTGCCAATGGCATTGAGGATTTCGACCAGGCCATCGACCTGCACATGACCCCCGGGCCGTTCTACCTGAGCCCCGATCACAGCGCTTTCGACGCTGCAATCGCCATGACCCAGCGGCATATTGCCCACGTGTGCCTGGTTAAAGATCAACGCCTGTGTGGGGTTGTTTCCGAGCGTGACCTGTTTTCGCTGCAACGGGTCGACCTGGTGCATCTGGCACGTACCATTCGCCATGCTCCACGGCTGGAAACCCTGATCAGCCTGCGCGGCGAAATCGGCCAGCTGGTTGAGCGCATGCTGGCCCACGGCGCATCTTCCACGCAAATCACCCATATCATCACCCAACTGAACGATCACACCGTCTGCCGGGTGATTGAACTGGTGCTGGCCGACAAGGGTGACCCCGGCGTGCCGTTTACCTGGCTGTGTTTTGGCAGCGAAGGACGGAGCGAACAAACCCTGCACACCGACCAGGACAACGGCATCCTGTTCGAGGCCAGGGACGCTGCCGAGGCCGCCGACATTCGCCAGCGCCTGCTGCCCATCGCCCAGCAGATCAACCAGCACCTGGCGGCCTGCGGCTTTACCCTGTGCAAGGGCAATATCATGGCCGGCAACCCCGACCTGTGCTTGTCCCGTACCGAATGGGCGCGGCGCTTTGCGGCGTTTATTCGTGAAGCCACCCCGGAAAACCTGCTGGCCTCCACCATCTACTTCGACCTGCGCGTGGTCTGGGGCGATGAACAGGGCTGCGCGCAACTACGTCGCGGCATCCTTGAGCAAGTGGCCGACAACCGCCTGTTCCAGCGCATGATGGCCGACAACGCCCTGCGTCACCGGCCACCGGTGGGGCGCTTTCGCGAGTTTGTGCTGGAGCGCAAAGGCAGTGACAAGGCCACCCTCGACCTCAAGGTGCAGGGCCTTACGCCCTTTGTCGACGGGGCTCGCTTGCTGGCACTGGCCAACGGTGTAGAAGCCAACAATACCCTTGAGCGCTTGCGCCAACTGGTTGCTCTCGACGTGATCGAACCGCTGGACGGCGGTGCCTACGAAGAGGCTTACCACTTTATCCAGCAAACCCGCATGCAGCAGCACCAGTTGCAAACCCGGGAAAATCGCCCGTACTCCAATCGCGTCGACCCGGACAACCTCAACCAGCTGGATCGCCGTATCCTGCGTGAAGCCCTGCGCCAGGCCCAGCGCCTGCAAAGCAGCCTGGCCCTGCGGTATCAGCTATGAGCCTGTTGTCCTGGCTGTTACCCCGCAAAAAACCGCTGCTAAGCCTTGAGCAACAGCAACGCCTGCTGCAATTGCCGTCCGCCACCGCCTTGAGCAATGTGCCATTGCGCAGTCAGCGTTGGGTGGTGGTAGACCTGGAAACCAGCGGTCTTAATCTCAACCGCGATCAAGTGTTGTCGATTGGCGCAGTAGTGATTGAAGACGGCGCCATTGACTTGAGCCAGGCCTTTGAGCGCACCCTGCTGCGCCCCGACCACCCCCTGAGCCCCAGCATGCTGCTGCATGAACTGGGACCTGCCGCCATTGCCGCCGGCAGCGACCCGGTGGATGCGCTGCTGGATTTCATGGACTTTGTCGGCGATAGCCCGGTACTGGCCTTCCATGCACCATTTGACCAGCACATGCTCACCCGAGCCCTCAAGGACAGCCTGGGCTATCGGTTGCAGCATCCGTTTATGGATGTGGCCGCACTGGCACCGATGCTCTGCCCGCAGTTCAACCCGCGCCAGGCAGGGCTTGATCACTGGATCAACCACTTCAACCTGCAGGTTGAAGACCGTCACAACGCCAGTGCAGACGCGCTGGCCACGGCCGAGCTGGCACTGATCCTGTTCAGCCGTGCCAGCGTCCAGGGCATCGACAGCCCCCTGGCCTTGCAACAGCGGCTTAACCAGTGGCAGCGACGCAAGCAGATTCACGGCTTTTAATCTGTGGGAGGGGTCTTGCTCGCGATTCATGCGACGCGGCTCATCAGGCGAAACGCGGCGATCCCATCGCGTGCAAGCCCGCTCCCACAATAACGACCCTCCCCCGCTTATATGTCATCCGATGAGCGTCAATTGCGTAGGATCACTCCCTCTGCCACAATCGCGAATAATTATCGTTAGTTAAAACTTGCAGTCGGTGATGCTCTTGTCGTCAGTCCAAACCCCCCACAGTGAGCTGGTTGGAGCGCTTTATCGCGACCATCGCGGCTGGCTGCTGGCGTGGTTACGGCGCAACGTGGCCTGCCCGCAGCGGGCAGAGGACCTCAGCCAGGACACTTTTGTACGCCTGCTTGGCCGTACCGAACTGCAAGCCCCGCGCGAACCCCGGGCCTTTCTGGCGGCCATCGCCAAAGGCCTGCTGTTCGACTATTTTCGCCGCGCCGCCCTGGAGCAGGCCTGGCTCAACGAGTTGATGCTGATCCCCGAAGCCGAGCACCCCTCGCCCGAGGCCCAGCAGTTGATCCTCGAAGACCTGCGAGCCATCGACCGCATGTTGGCCAAACTGTCGAGCAAGTCGCGTGCGGCCTTCCTGCACAGTCGGCTCGACGGCATGACCCACGGCGAAATCGCCGAACGCCTGGGCGTGTCGGTGCCCCGTGTACGTCAATACCTGGCCCAGGGCATCCGCCAGTGCTACATCGCCCTGTATGGTGAGCCGACATGAGCCAGGCCAACGGCAAACCTGTCTCGGTCCAGGTGCTGGACGCCGCCATCGCCTGGCAACTGTGCCTGGATTGCGGCAACGGCAGCGCCGTGGAACAGGCCGAGTTCGCCAAGTGGTACAGCGCCAGCGAAGAACACGCCCGGGCCTGGTTACAACTGGGCATGCTCGACCAGCGCTTCAGCAATACCGGCATCCCGGCACGCAACGCCCTGCTCAATGCGCGCAATGGCGTGCAGCAGCAGGCGCGCAAGATCGGCAGCGGCCTGGCGAGTATCGCCCTGGTGTGCGGGCTGGCCCTGTTTGCCGGCAAGAACTACTTGCCCATCGATTACTGGATGGCCGACCAGCGCACTGCCACCGGTGAACAGCGCCAGATGCGCCTGGCCGACGGCACGTTGCTCAACCTCAATACCCACAGTGCAGTTGATGTACGTTTTGACAACAGCACCCGGCGCATCATCCTGCAAGAAGGCGAGATCATGGTCGAAACCGGCCACGGCGACCCTCGCCCGTTTATCGTACAAACCCGCGATGGCAGCTTGCTGGCCCTTGGCACCCGGTTCATGGTCAAACGCGAAGACGACGGCACGCGCCTGAGCGTGCTGCAATCGCGTGTCCAGGCCCATCCAGAAGATAGCGTCGAACAGACCATCTACAGCGAAGGGCAGCAAGTGCTGATGCACCGCGACCGTCTGGGCCAGATGTATGCAGTGAGTCCCGGGGCCGACGCCTGGACACGGGGCATGCTGGTACTGGACAACGTGCGCCTGGGCGACATGGTTGGCGAACTCAACCGCTATCACCGTGGCCACCTGGGTGTAGCCCCCGAAGTGGCCGACCTGCGCATCACCGGCAGCTTCCCGCTGAACAACGTCGAACTGGCGCTCAACGCCCTGTTGCCGACCTTGCCGGTGCAAATCGAACAGCGCACCCCGTGGTGGGTCACTGTCAGCGCCAGGCCTGCGGCGAACTGAATCTAAATTATTTTCAATAAGCCCTATCACTTTTCAAATCTCGTGCGGCAGATAGGCATTGAGAAACATTTCCATTCAGGAACCCGCCGAATGTCCCGCACCCTCGACACGTTTTTGCGCCCCAGCCTGTTGGCTGTTGCCATTGCCCTTGGCGCTCCGCTGGCCAGCACCACGCTGATTGCCGCCGAACAGGCATCCTCTGCGCGCAGCTACAACCTGCCCGCCGGCCCATTGGCGGCCACCCTGAACCAGATCGCCAGCCAGGCTGGCATCACCCTGGCCATCGACTCGTCCTTGCTGGCGGGCAAAACCTCGGCACCGGTCAACGGCACATTTGAAGCCACGACTGCGTTGCGTGAGGCGTTGCAGGGGAGCGGCTTGCAGCTGGTGCCCGGCTCGGCTGGCAGCTTTACTCTGATCGAGATTCCCCAGGGCGCATTGGCTCTAGGAGCAACGACCATCTCCGCCCAGGGCAGCTACGAAAGCGCCTGGGGTCCGGTGGACGGCTACCTCGCCCAGCGCACGGCGTCGGGTACCAAAACCGATACCTCTTTGGCTGAAGCCCCGCGCTCCATCTCCGTGGCCACCCGTAGCCAAATGCAGGACCGGGCGGTGCAGAACCTGGATGATGCAGTACGTTACATGCCCGGCGTTACGGCCAGCAGCTATGGCAGCGACAGCCGCTCGGAGTGGCTGAAGGTACGCGGCTTCGAACCCACCCAGTTTCTCGACGGCCTACCGCTGCCCAAGGGCTCCTACACCATGCCCAAGCTGGAAACCTGGGACCTGGAGCGCGTAGCCCTGCTGCGTGGCCCAGCGTCATCGGTCTACGGCCAGACACCTGCCGGGGGTTTGCTGGACATGGTCAGCCGTCGCCCGCAGGACACCCCCAGCCATGAAGTGCAGGTCCAGGTCGGCAGCTACCAGCGCAAGCAGATCAGCTTCGACAGCACTGGCCCGATCGATGATGAAGGCCGCTTTTTGTACCGTATCAGCGGCCTGGTACGCGACAGCAACACCGCCATCGATCACAACGAAGACAAGCGCTATAACCTCGCGCCCAGTCTGACCTGGAACATCGACCCGGACACCAAACTGACGTTCCTCAGCCAGTTCAATCGTGACGACACCGGTATCACAAGTCAGTTCTTGCCGATCCAGGGCACTAAGGTTGACTCACCGGCGGGCAGTGTGAAGTATCACGAAAACCTGGGTGATCCGAAGTGGGAGTTCTACGACAAGACCTACTACGCACTCGGTTACGCCTTCGAACACCGCTTTGACGATGTGTGGCAGTTCCGTCAGAACTTGCGCTACACCAAAAGCGACCTGTCATTTCAGGGCATCACTGCAGGCGGTTACTACGGCTCCGTTGCCGACGACGGTACCGTGCAGCGCGGCGCCAATATCGTGAACGAAGACATCAGCCAGTTCGCCGTGGATAACAACTTCCAGGCAGACTTCAATACGGGCGCCCTCAAGCACACGGTACTGATCGGCCTCGATCACCAACGCGTCAATACCAACTACAAGTGGCAATACGGCGCAGCCCCGGCCAGCAACATCATCAACCCGATCTACGGGCAGGATTTCAGCAACGTCAAATACACCGCTTACAACGACTACAACCAGAAAACCCGTGACACCGGCCTCTACCTGCAAGACCAGATGGCGCTGGATAACTGGCGTTTGACCTTGGGCGGACGCCAGGACTGGCTGCACACCGACACCACGTTCTACAACGAGAACAATGCGCGCGACAAACGTGACGACAGCGCCTTCACCGGCAATGCCGCGCTGAGCTATGTGTTCGATTCCGGCTTCACGCTTTATGTGTCCTATGCCGAATCGTTCCAGGCCGAGCCGGGTGGTTTTGGCGGCAAGGCGTTCAAACCCGGTACTGGCAAGCAATACGAAGTGGGCCTCAAGTACCAGCCACCCGGCACCGAGATGCTGTTCACCGCTGCTGTGTATGACCTGACCCGTAAAAACATCGTGCTCAGCGACACCCTGGGTGTAAGCCGGCCACTGGGTGAAGCCAACGTGCGCGGCGTGGAGCTGGAGGCCGTGGGTAACGTCAACGAGAACCTTAAACTGACCGCTGCCTACACCTATGCCAACACCAAGATGACCAAGGTCTCCGACCCGCTGGACAAGAACCGTCCACTGCCCCTGACGCCTGAACATCAAGCCTCGATCTGGGCGGACTACACCTGGCACAAAGGCGTGCTGGATGGCTTCGGCGTCGGCTTTGGTGCCCGCTACATTGGTGAGACCGACAACATCGCAATCGGCAGCATGGCTTATGTGCCCGACGCTTCTTATGGCCACACCGACGCTTATACCGTCTACGACGCCGCGGTGCATTACGACTTGGGCAAGGTCAGCAAAACGCTCAAGGGCGCCACGGTTTCTGTGAACGCCAACAACGTATTCGACAAGGAATACCTGTCGACCTGCGACGGTTTCTATTGCTACTACGGCGACCGCCGTAACGTCATGGCCAGCGTCAACTACAAGTGGTAACCCGCTAAGGGCTGCACCACCTCCCCCCTGTGGGAGCGGGCTTGCCCGCGATGCAGACAACTCGGTGCAACTGAAAAAACGAGTTGATGCCATCGCGAGCAAGCCCGCTCCCACAGAGGGTTTACGCATTCAGGATTTTCATGAAAAGCAAAACCATCCGCCGCTGGTCCTTTATCCACACCTGGACCAGCCTGATTTGCACTGCGTTCTTGCTGATGCTGGCACTGACCGGCCTGCCGTTGATTTTTCATCATGAAATCGACCATCTGCTAGGCGATGCTCCGCAGGTCAAAACCCTGCCCGCCGACACCCCGACCCTTGACCTGCAACAACTGGTGCGCGCCGCCGAAGCTCATCGCCCGGGCGAGGTCATGCAGTATTTTGGCTGGGAAGAGGACGAACCCAATGCAGTCCTGAGCATCATGGCGCCCACCGCCGGCACCGAACCCAATTCGTCCCACACCTTTATGCTCGATGCGCGCACCGGCGAAGCCATAGAGGTGCCGTCAGCCAATGGCGGACTCATGATGGTCATGCTGCGCCTGCATGTGGACATGTTCGCCGGGCTGCCCGGCAAGCTGCTACTCGCGTTTATGGGCCTGCTGTTTGTATTGGCCATCATCTCCGGCACAGTGCTGTACCTGCCTTTTATGCGCCGCCATGAATTCGCTACCGTGCGCACCGACAAATCCAAACGCCTGCGCTGGCTCGACCTGCACAACCTGATTGGCGCCGTGACCCTGACTTGGGCCCTGGTGGTAGGGGTGACCGGCGTTATCAGTGCCTGTGCTGACCTGATCATTGCCGCATGGCGCAATGACAGCCTCAGCGCCATGATCGAACCCTACCGCGATGCTCCGCCACTGACCCGTCTTGCCCCGGCCAGCCAGTTGCTGGAGATCGCAGCCAAAGCCGCGCCCGGCATGCGCCCGGACTTTATCGCCTTCCCCGGTACACGGTTCTCCAGCGAGCACCATTACGCGGTCTTTATGAAAGGCAGCACGCACCTGACTTCTCACCTGCTGACCCCGGTATTGATCGATGCCAGTACCCTGGAGGTCACCGCAGTGGCCGGGCGCCCGTGGTACATGGACGCTATGGGCATGTCCCAACCGCTGCACTTCGGCGATTACGGCGGCATGCCGATGAAAATCCTCTGGGCGGCTCTCGACGTACTGACCATTGTGGTGCTCGGCAGCGGACTCTACCTGTGGTGGGTGCGCCGCCGAGCGGCCAGGGAGAACGCACGATGAGGCCCCGTCAGTCGAACTTCTGGAAAGTGTTTTCCATCCCGCTGGCGATTGGCCTGGTCAGCGTGATGGGCTTGTTCAGTGCGCTATTGGGTGACGAGGCGTGGGATGTGTTGAGCTGGATTGGCTTGGGTATTCCTGTGTGGATCAGTGTGCGCGGGTTGCTCAAGCACTGAGCCAGACCGCTGCCCTCACCCTCTCCCTCTGGGAGAGGGCTGCAACTGACACCCACAAAAAAGCCCGCATCGCTGCGGGCTTTTTTGTACGCGCCGGTCTTAGTTGACCTTGGCGTTCAGCTCACCTTTGAGGTAACGCTGGTACATGGCTTCGAGGGAGATCGGCTTGATCTTCGAAGCATTACCGGCAGTACCGAAGGCTTCGTAACGGGCAATACACACGTCACGCATGGCCGTTACAGTGGCGCCGAAGAACTTGCGCGGGTCAAACTCGCTCGGGTTGGTTGCCATCAGGCGACGCATCGCGCCAGTCGATGCCAGACGCAGGTCGGTGTCGATGTTGACCTTGCGCACGCCGTGCTTGATGCCTTCAACGATTTCTTCTACCGGCACACCGTAGGTTTCTTTGATGTCGCCGCCGAACTCGTTGATGATCGCCAGCCACTCTTGTGGAACAGAGGACGAACCGTGCATCACCAGGTGAGTGTTCGGAATGCGCTTGTGGATCTCTTTGATACGGTCGATTGCCAGTACGTCGCCAGTCGGTGGCTTGGTGAACTTGTAAGCGCCGTGGGAAGTACCGATGGCAATTGCCAGGGCATCTACCTGGGTGCGCTTGACGAAGTCAGCCGCTTCTTCCGGGTCGGTCAGCATCTGGCTGTGATCCAGAACGCCTTCTGCACCGATGCCGTCTTCTTCGCCAGCCATACCGGTTTCCAGCGAACCCAGGCAGCCCAGCTCGCCTTCAACCGATACGCCGCAAGCGTGCGCCAGGGCAACGGTTTGCTGAGTCACGCGAACGTTGTAGTCGTAGTCGGTCGGGGTCTTGCCGTCTTCACCCAGCGAGCCGTCCATCATCACCGAGCTGAAGCCCAGCTGGATCGAGCGCTGGCATACGTCAGGGCTGGTGCCGTGGTCCTGGTGCATGCACACCGGGATATGCGGGAATTCTTCGATTGCAGCCAGGATCAGGTGACGCAGGAAAGGAGCACCCGCGTACTTGCGCGCACCGGCCGAGGCCTGAACGATCACCGGGGAGTCGGTCTTGTCAGCGGCTTCCATAATGGCGCGCATCTGCTCAAGGTTGTTTACGTTGAAGGCTGGAACGCCGTAGCCGAATTCGGCGGCGTGGTCCAACATCTGGCGCATGCTGATAAGTGCCATTGTGTGTGTCTCTCCCGGACAAGGGTCGTTAATCGTGCAAGCCTGCCGTAGCGGCGGCTGCTATTCAAGTTATTGCAGATCGGGGGTTTGCCCCGATATGGCCAATGCGATTTAGCTGAAACGTTACAGCTTCAGCTATAGCTATGCGGCCCATTGGGTGGGCCGCATTTCAAATCATGGGCACCCGCGCTCTTGTGAAGGCTTGGGCGACTCGTATTTTTCCAGCGCCTCGGGCCCTGAGCGTTTATTGACCAGCGGCACGCTTTGCGCCTGCCAGTCAGCCTGGTAACAACCACTCTCTTCAGGGGTTGCAGCCTCGGGCACCGACTCGCTCGAGCCGGCGCAACCGGCCAAAAAGCCCGCGATCATCAACAGCGGTAACAACTTGACCATGTCCATGCTTCCTTTCAGGGCCTGAAACACCTTCAGGCTTTGGCGCGGCTTTCCAGGATTTCAACGGCAGGCAGTACCTTGCCTTCGACGAACTCCAGGAATGCACCACCGCCGGTGGAGATGTAGGAGATTTGATCAGCAATGCCGTATTTGTCGATCGCCGCCAGAGTGTCGCCGCCACCCGCAATCGAGAACGCTGCGCTGTCGGCAATGGCCCGGGCCAGAACCTTGGTGCCGTTGCCGAACTGGTCGAACTCGAACACGCCAACCGGACCGTTCCACAGGATAGTCTTCGAAGACTTGAGCAGCTCGGCGAAATGCGCAGCAGTTTGCGGGCCGATATCCAGAATCATGTCGTCAGCAGCCACGTCGGCAATCAGCTTGACGGTGGCAGCGGCACTTTCAGCGAACTCCTTGGCCACGACTACGTCGGTAGGCAGGGGCACGTTGACCTTGGCAGCGATGGCGCGAGCGGTTTCCAGCAGGTCGGGCTCGTACAGCGACTTGCCCACCGGGTGACCGGCAGCGGCCAGGAAAGTGTTGGCGATACCGCCACCCACGATCAGCAGATCGCAGATCTGGCTCAGGCTGTTGAGCACTTCAAGCTTGGTCGACACCTTGGAGCCGGCAACAATGGCCGCCATTGGCTTGGCCGGGGCGCCCAGGGCCTTGCCCAGTGCTTCCAGTTCAGCAGCCAGCAGAGGGCCTGCCGCAGCAACCTTGGCAAACTTGGCCACGCCGTGGGTCGAACCTTCGGCGCGGTGAGCGGTGCCGAAAGCGTCCATCACAAACACGTCGCACAGTGCTGCGTATTGCTTGGCCAGTTCGTCGGCGTTTTTCTTTTCGCCCTTGTTGAAGCGCACGTTCTCGAACAGCACGATGTCGCCGGCTTTGACGTCGACACCATTGAGGTAATCGCTGACCAGCGGCACTTCACGGCCCAGGGCCTTGCTCAGGTACTCGGCTACAGGCTTGAGGCTGTTTTCAGCCGAGAACTCGCCTTCGGTCGGACGTCCCAGGTGCGAGCAGACCATAACCGCCGCGCCTTTTTCCAACGCCAGCTTGATGGTCGGCAGCGAAGCGAGGATACGCGCATCGCTGGTGACTACACCGTCCTTGACTGGGACGTTGAGGTCTTCGCGGATCAGTACGCGTTTACCTTGCAGATCGAGGTCGGTCATCTTCAACACGGTCATGGGTCGCAATTCCTGAGTTTCTAATGTTAGAGAACGGATTTTGGGTGGGTAACGTGCAAGTAGTGCTCTGCCACATCGATCATTCGATTGGCAAAACCCCATTCGTTGTCGAACCAGGCCAGCAGGTTCACCAGCCGGGGGCCGGAAACGCGGGTTTGGCTGGCATCGACAATGGCCGAATGAGGGTCATGATTGAAATCACAGCTGGCGTGCGGCAGCTCGGTGTAGGCCAGCAAGCCTTTGAGCGGGCCGCTGGTGGCAGCCTCGCGCAGCAGGCGGTTCACTTCTGCGGCATCGGTATCCCGGGCCGTGGTCAGGGTGATGTCCAGGCACGACACGTTCAAGGTCGGCACCCGTACTGCTTTGGCCTGAATTCGGCCGGCAA
This sequence comes from Pseudomonas sp. FSL R10-2964, assembly GCF_009600035.1. Lineage (NCBI taxonomy): Bacteria > Pseudomonadati > Pseudomonadota > Gammaproteobacteria > Pseudomonadales > Pseudomonadaceae > Pseudomonas > Pseudomonas sp. FSL R10-2964. Next base: position 96,361 of record NZ_WIWH01000016.1, read on the forward strand.
GTTCCGGCAACAGGCGCTCAATGCCTTTGGCCAGGCCGGTCGATACCGGAATCACCGACTGAAAGGCCGAGCGAGTACGTCGCAGGTCTTCATGATGGTAGGCATCGATGACCGGCTGATCGTTCATCGCCGAGTGAATCGTGGTGATCGACACGTACTCCAGGCCCAGCGCCTGATCCAGCAGACGCAACAGCGGTACGCCGCAATTGGTGGTGCAGGAAGCGTTGGACACCAGGCGCTCTTCGCCCGTCAGGCTGTGCTGGTTGACGCCGTAGACAATGGTGGCGTCGACATCGGCGTCGCTGGCCATCGGTTGCGAAAAAAGTACGCCGGGAGCCCCGGCATCCAGAAAGCGCTGGCCGTCGGCACGGGTGTTGTAGACACCGGAGCATTCCAGCACCAGGTCAATGCCCAGCGCGGCCCAGTCGATCCCTTCGGGGGTGGCACTGCGGAACACTTTCACGCAGTCGCCATTGATATGCAGGCAGTCGCCTTCGATCCGTATCTCGCCGGGAAACCGGCCATGGGTGGAGTCGAAGCGCGTCAAATATTCGAGACTGGCCATATCGGCCAAATCATTGAGTGCAACAATTTCAAACCCGGCAGAAGCCCCTCGCTCGAACAACGCACGCAAGACACAACGACCAATCCGGCCGTAGCCGTTGAGTGCAACTTTGTAGGGACGCGGTTGAGGCATGGGGTTCTCGATTACCAAGGTGAATCCTTCACCACTACTATTTCGCGAGCAGGCTCGCTGCCACAGGGATCTACATAGCCCATGTGGGAGCGAGCCTGCTCGCGAATAAGGCAGCCACTTTGTTACTTAGTCTTCCAGCAGCTCGTCAGCCTGACCCAGGATGTTTTCCAGGGTGAAGCCGAACTCCTCGAACAAGGCAGGCGCAGGCGCCGACTCGCCGTAGGTGGTCATGCCGATCACGCGGCCTTCCAGGCCCACGTACTTGTACCAGTAGTCAGCGTGGGAGGCTTCGATGGCGATACGGGCGCTCACCTGCAGCGGCAGAACCGACTGCTTGTAGCCCGCATCTTGAGCTTCGTACACGCTGGTGCATGGCATCGACACCACACGAACCTTGCGGCCCTGTTCGGTCAGTTTTTCCCAGGCCTGAACAGCCAGGCCCACTTCGGAACCGGCCGAGATCAGGATCAGCTCAGGCTCGCCTGCGCAGTCCTTGAGCACGTAGCCACCACGGTTGATATCGGCAATCTGGCCGGCATCACGGGTCTGGTGGTTGAGGTTCTGACGCGAGAAGATCAACGCGGACGGGCCATCGTTGCGCTCCAGGGCGTATTTCCAGGCAGCTGCGGATTCCACCGCATCGGCCGGGCGCCAGGTGTCCAGGTTCGGCGTGGTACGCAGGCTGGTCAGCTGTTCGATCGGCTGGTGAGTCGGGCCGTCTTCGCCCAGACCGATGGAGTCGTGGGTGAACACATAGATCACGCGCTGTTTCATCAGGGCCGACATGCGGATGGCGTTGCGGGCGTATTCCATGAACATCAGGAAGGTTGCACCGTAAGGCACCAGGCCGCCGTGCAGGGCAACGCCGTTCATGATGGCGCTCATGCCGAACTCACGTACACCGTAGTACACGTAGTTGCCGCTGGCGTCTTCAGCCGAAACACCTTTGCAACCTTTCCACAGGGTCAGGTTGGAGCCGGCCAGGTCAGCGGAGCCGCCCAGCAGCTCAGGCAGCAACGGGCCGAAGGCATTCAGCGCGTTCTGGCTGGCTTTACGGCTGGCGATGGTTTCGCCTTTGGCCGCGACTTCAGCGATGTAGGCGTTGGCCTTGGCATCGAAGTCAGCTGGCAGCTTGCCGCTCAGGCGACGGGACAGCTCGGCGGCCAGCTCAGGGAACTCGGCAGCGTAGGCAGCGAAGCGCTTGTCCCACTCGGACTCAACCGCAGCACCGACTTCCTTGGCATCCCATTCGGCGTAGATATCAGCCGGGATTTCAAATGGACCGTGGTTCCAGTTCAGGGCCTTGCGGGTCAGGGCGATTTCATCGTTGCCCAGTGGAGCACCGTGGCAGTCTTCCTTGCCCTGCTTGTTCGGCGAACCGAAACCGATGGTGGTCTTGCAGCAGATCAGCGTTGGCTGGTCGCTTTTGCGTGCGGTTTCGATCGCGGTCTTGATTTCTTCCGGGTCGTGACCGTCAACGTTACGGATCACTTGCCAGTTGTAGGCTTCGAAACGCTTTGGCGTGTCGTCGGTAAACCAGCCTTCAACTTCGCCATCGATGGAGATGCCGTTGTCATCGTAGAAAGCGATCAGTTTGCTCAGGCCCAGGGTGCCGGCCAGCGAGCCAACTTCGTGGGAAATGCCTTCCATCATGCAGCCATCACCCAGGAACACGTAGGTGTGGTGATCGACAACGTTATGGCCAGGACGGTTGAACTGCGCGCCCATGACTTTTTCGGCCAGGGCAAAGCCCACAGCGTTGGCCAGGCCCTGACCCAACGGGCCAGTGGTGGTTTCAACGCCCGGCGTGTAGCCCAGCTCCGGGTGGCCCGGGGTGCGGCTGTGCAGCTGGCGGAAGTTTTTCAGGTCGTCGATCGACAGGTCATAGCCGGTCAGGTGCAACAACGAGTAGATCAGCATCGAACCGTGGCCGTTGGACAGCACGAAGCGGTCACGGTCAGCGAACGAAGGATTGCTCGGGTTGTGCTTCAGATAATCGCGCCACAGTACTTCGGCGATATCCGCCATACCCATAGGGGCACCTGGATGACCGCTGTTGGCTTTTTGCACGGCATCCATGCTGAGTGCACGAATGGCGTTGGCACGCTCACGACGGCTGGGCATCGCTGTTCTCCTGGGTATTGGAAGTTAAATCGAAACGGAAAAAAGGCGAGCATTTTCCCTCACCCACCCCCTCGGGGCAATGACAGATAGTCAGCTGAAACGTTTTTCCTTTGTTCAGGCAGGCAATCTGTTAAGGATCGGACATTTCATTTCGTTAATAAGCACATTCCACCCGACAAACGTGCCATTTATCGACCAATATCAAAAAGTTTTGATATTGAACTTGCGGGGGCTTGAGCGGGTAACTAGACTGCGGCCCCATGAACTTACGCGTGCCTTCAATCCGCCATGACGATTGCGACGAGCTCTCCGCCCTGTGCAAGGCTGGAGGCGATCCGCTGCGACTCAATGTGCTGCGCGCGTTGGCCAATGATTCGTTTGGTGTGCTGGAACTGACACAGATCTTCGCCACCGGGCAGTCCGGCATGAGCCACCACCTCAAGGTGCTGTCCCAGGCACGGCTGGTTGCAACCCGGCGCGAAGGCAACGCGATTTTTTATCGCCGCGCCCTGCCCCATACCGAACAACTGGGCGGCAAATTGCATGCAGCACTGCTGGAAGAGGTCGATAACCTGGCCTTGCCCGCCGATGTACAGGCGCGCATCAGCGCCGTACACGGCCAACGTGCAGCCGCCAGTCAGGACTTTTTCTCACGCATAGCCGAGAAATTTCGCGCTCAACAGGATTTGATCGCCGGCTTGCCGCAATACCGTGACAGTGTTTTAACCCTGCTCGACAAACTGAGCTTCGGCCCGGGGGCCACAGCCCTGGAAGTCGGCCCCGGCGATGGCAGCTTCTTGCCCGACCTGGCTCGTCGTTTCCATCAGGTCACGGCGCTGGACAACAGCCCGGTGATGCTGGAGCTGGCCCGCCAGTTGTGTGAACGCGAGTCACTGAACAACGTCAGCCTGATCCTGGCCGACGCGCTGCATGAAGCACCGATCCAGGTCGATTGCGTGGTCGTGAACATGGTCTTGCACCATTTCGCTGCACCGGCCGAAGCACTCAGGCAACTGGCGACCTTGCTGCAACCGGGCGGTAGCCTGCTGGTAACAGAGTTGTGCAGCCATAATCAGGCGTGGGCCCGCGAGGCTTGCGGTGATTTATGGCTGGGTTTTGAACAAGATGATCTGGCCCGTTGGGCCACCGCTGCGGGACTCGTTCCCGGGGAAAGCCTCTATGTAGGCTTACGTAATGGTTTCCAGCTTCAGGTCCGCCACTTTCAGCGGCCAGCTGGCGACACTCACCATCGGTAAATATTAGGAAACCGTCGAGATGAGCGAATACTCCCTTTTCACCTCCGAGTCCGTGTCTGAAGGGCATCCGGACAAAATCGCCGACCAGATTTCTGACGCGGTGCTGGACGCCATCATTGCTGAAGACAAGTTCGCCCGTGTGGCGTGCGAGACTCTGGTGAAAACCGGCGTAGCAATCATCGCCGGCGAAGTCACCACTTCGGCCTGGGTTGACCTGGAGCAGATCGTTCGTGACGTGATCACCGACATCGGTTACACCAGCTCCGACGTCGGCTTCGACGGTGCTACCTGCGGCGTGATGAACATCATCGGCAAGCAGTCTCCTGACATCAACCAGGGTGTAGACCGCGCCAAGCCTGAAGATCAGGGCGCCGGCGACCAGGGCCTGATGTTCGGCTACGCCAGCAACGAAACCGACGTGCTGATGCCGGCACCGATCACCTTCTCTCACCAGTTGGTACAGCGCCAGGCAGAAGCCCGCAAATCCGGCCTGCTGCCGTGGCTGCGCCCGGACGCCAAGTCCCAGGTCACTTGCCGTTACGAAGGCGGCAAGGTTGTGGCCATCGACGCCATCGTGCTGTCGACCCAGCACAACCCGGAAGTGTCGAACAAAGACCTGCGCGAAGGCGTGATGGAGCTGATCGTCAAGCACGTGCTGCCTGCTGATCTGTTGCACAAAGACACCCAGTTCCACATCAACCCTACTGGCCAGTTCATCATCGGTGGCCCGGTTGGCGACTGCGGCCTGACCGGTCGCAAGATCATCGTTGACACCTACGGCGGCATGGCCCGTCACGGCGGCGGCGCGTTCTCGGGTAAAGATCCATCCAAGGTTGACCGTTCGGCGGCCTACGCCGGTCGTTACGTGGCCAAGAACATCGTGGCTGCCGGCCTGGCTGAGCGTTGCGAGATCCAGGTTTCCTACGCAATCGGCGTCGCCCAACCGACTTCGATTTCGTTGAATACTTTCGGCACTGGCAAAATTTCCGACGACAAGATCATCAAGCTGGTGCGTGAGGTGTTCGACTTGCGTCCATACGCCATCACCAAGATGCTTGATCTGCTGCACCCGATGTACCAGGAAACTGCAGCATACGGTCACTTCGGCCGTATCCCGCAGACCAAAACGGTTGGCGACGATACCTTCACCACGTTCACGTGGGAGCGTACCGACCGCGCTGAAGAACTGCGTACTGCCGCTGGTTTGTAAGTAAGCCTGCTGCACCAAAAGCCCCGGACAGGCGACTGTTCGGGGCTTTTTGCTGCTGGCGGGCATCGCGCAACGGATTGCTTGCGTACGGATGCTGCTAACATCCACGGTTTCGAACCGCCGAACGACGCTTGTGCAGCGTTCTTTCGACCTTATTTAATTGTCATCTTTGGTCATGGAGCTATTTATGAAATTACTTTCACCGCTCGCCCTGTTTACTGTCTGCGGCCTGTTGGCTGCCCCGCTGATGGCCGCCGACACAGCGCCTGAACTGACCGGCTGTGCTGCCAAGAAGCAGGCCATCACCTTGCAACTTGAGCAAGCGCGTGCCCACGGCAACAGCAACCAGGTAGCAGGCCTGGAAAAAGCCCTGAGCGAAGTTGAAGCCCATTGCACCGACGCGGGCCTGCGCAAGGAACGCGAAAACAAGGTGCTGGAAGCCAAGCACGAAGTCAGCAAGCGCCAGGCAGATCTGGACAAGGCCATGAAGAAAGGCGACCCGGAAAAAATCGACAAGCGCAAAAACAAGCTGGCCGAATCGCGCAAAGAGTTGCAGGAAGCGCTGGATCAGCTGGACAAGTAATTCGCCCTGTGGGAGCGGGCTCGTTGTGGGAGCGGGCTTGCTCGCGATGGGATCGCTGCGGTCTGCCTGACAGATCGCGTCGCCTGCATCGCGAGCAAGCCCGCTCCCACAGCAGGTGGGTACCGGCTCAACTTTACTCAGTGATTCCTGAATGCCTTGTGGCACGCACTGCAGGTGTCTTCGACCTTCTGCACCGCAGGCATCAGGTTACTGGCCTTGTAGGGTTGCACCTGGCTGGCGATAACCAGCTCACCCGTAGCAGCCTCCAACTGCCGCGCCAACTCCTGAAAACGTGCCTGCTTTTGCCAGACGTCATCAGTAGCGCTGGTTTGATCGCTCTCCTTTACTTGAGGGAAATGCTTCCACGGCTCGTAAGCCAACGCATCCAACTTGATAGCGCCTGCGGTAAAGCGCGGACCATCGAACGGAATTCGACCCCGCAACATTCCGCCCAGATCTTCACTGGTCTTTAGCATTTGCTTGAAAATCGCTTTACGCTGGCCTAGCGGCGAATCGGGATCAACCCCGCCACACGCCGTCAGCGTCAGGCAGGCCAGCACTACAACAGTCAATCGTTTAAGAATCATGGTGGCTTCAGGTCACGGAAATCGGCCGCCAGTATCCTCGTGTCACCCGTAAAGACCAATACCCTTATTAAATATACGGGTTGCCTTGAAGGCCATCAGACCTCGGCAGCCGTTAAGGAACAGCGTCAATGAACATATTTTTCAAACCACTGGCCTGGGCGCTGCCCGTTGTCATGCTCCTGGCCGGGTGCAACGGCACCGACAAGGATGCGGACAAAAATGCCGCAAAACCTGAACCTCACACGACCTACAGCAAAGCCGACTGGAGTGCGCTGCCGGAAGTGACAGGCAATGACCTGCAAAGCGGCTTCGCTTCATGGCGCAGCGCCTGCACCCGTCTCAAGGCCGACGCCAACTGGGGTCCGGTATGCAGCGACGCTGCGGCCCTGCCTGCCAGCCCCAGCGTGGCTGAAATCAGCAATTTCCTGCGAACCCACCTCGACGTCTACAGCTTGCGTTCGGCCGAAGGCAGCAGCGACGGCCTGATCACCGGTTACTACGAACCCGTTTACCCGGGCAGCCTCAAGCCCACCCAGGCGGCCAATGTACCGATCTACGGCGTACCGTCTGATCTGATCGTGGTCAACCTGGACAGCATTTACCCCGAGCTCAAAGGCAAACGCCTGCGCGGTCGCCTCGATGGCCGTGTACTCAAGCCTTATGACACAGCCGAAACCATCAACAGCAACGGCCTGAATGCTCCGGTGCTGGCGTGGCTGACCGATCCGATGGATCTGCAATTCCTGCAGATCCAGGGCTCTGGGCGGGTCCAGCTCGACAATGGCCGTCAACTGCGCATTGGCTATGCCGACCAGAACGGCCACCCGTACAAACCGATTGGCCGCTGGCTGGTCGAGCAAGGCGAGCTGAAAAAAGAAGACGTGACCATGGGCACCATTCACGCCTGGGCCATGGCCAACCCGCAACGCGTCCACGAGATGCTGGCCAGCAACCCGAGCTACGTGTTCTTCACTCAGAACCCCGACAGCAATGAAGGCCCGCGCGGCTCGCTGAACGTGCCGCTGACGGCCGGTTACAGCGTGGCCGTGGACCGCAAGGTAATCCCGCTGGGCAGCCTGTTGTGGTTATCGACCACCCAGGCCGACGGCCAGCCCATCGTGCGCCCGGTTGCCGCCCAGGACACCGGCGGCGCCATTGCCGGCGAAGTGCGGGCCGACTTCTTTGTCGGTACGGGCCCCGAGGCAGGGCAAATTGCAGGTGACATGAAACAGAAGGGCAATATCTGGCTGCTGTGGCCTAAAGGGGCGGCGTTGCCGTTGTAATAGCACCTGCAAGCAATAGAGACAGACTTTTGTGGGAGCGGGCTTGCCCGCGATGCAGACGATGCGGTTAGCCTGAAGCACCGCGCTGATGCAATCGCGAGCAAGCCCGCTCCCACAGGCAGTGTGGTGATTGCGTTACATCGACACAAAAAAGAAGCTGACCACCAGCCCCATGCCGATAAACCACACGATGGAACGCAGCATCGCCCAGTCAGCCAGGTAGCAGATGATGTAGAGCATGCGACTGGTAATAAACAGCACCGCCAGCACGTCAATGGTCACCGGCTGGGCGTTGCCGACGATATCGGCAATGATCACCGCCGCGGCAAACGCCGGGGTCACTTCAAAGCTGTTGAGCTGGGCACTGTGGGCACGCTTGGCAAACCCTTGCAGGCCGTCAAGAAACGTACGCGGATCATGGTTTTGCCTGGGCCCGAACTTGCCGTCACTGAACTTGGCAAAGGCGGTACACACATAGGTCAAACAGAAGGCAATCAGCACACACCAGAAAGCAACCGTCATTGGAATTTCCTTTTTAGAGTTTCATCACGAGCATGCCGATCAGCACCAGCCCACAGGCTAAGAGCCTCGGTCCGCCGAAAGGTTCTTTGAGGTAACGCATACCGAACAGCACCACCAGAATCACACTGACTTCACGCAGCGCCGCCGCCTCGGCAATCGAGCCCAGTTGCATGGCCCACAGCACCAGCGCATAGCTGGCCAGCACGCAAACCCCCACCGCCACGCCCAATCGCCATTGTGTACGCCAGAACAGCGCAAACGCGGCACGCTTGCGGGTAACCGCCAGCAACGGAAACGGCCAGGCGCTGAGCAGCGTGACCCACACCAGGTAATCCAGCGGGTGCGACCAGCGGCGGATTGCCTGGCCATCCAGGAAGGTATAGCAACCGATACACAGGCCGATCAGCGCCACGACCGGCAGCATCGACCAGGGCAGACGATCACCGCCACCGCCCTGCCACAACAGGCAGGCCATGCCGCACGGGATCAGCAAAATACCGATAATCTGCTGCCCGGTCAGCACTTCTCCGGCAAAGGTCAGGGTCAGCGCCAGCACCACCAGCGGCGAAAGCCCGCGCATCAGCGGGTACACCAGACCCAGATCCCCCACCCGATACGCGCGGATCAGCAGCACCCGATACACCAGCTCGAAAAATACCGACGCCAGGATCCACGGCCAGATATCCGCCGGTGGCCATTGCGCAAACCCCACCAGCGCCGCCACCACCACCAGCGCCACCGTGTCCATGCAGGCGATCACCAGCAAGCGCTCACCGCTGAACTTGATCAGGGTGTTCCAGATCGCGTGCAATACCGCCGCGACCAACACCAACACCGTTGCCAGCACCGCAGACTCCTTATTGTTATCAACCTGCGACTGCCGCAAGCGCCACCATGCAACCTCAGTGCAGCATTGTGGTCAATGACCTCGCACTTCGCGTCCGTTTGCCACACCCCCGGGATGTGCCCCTGACGCCCGTTTTTGCATCCAAACATGACCCGAACCCATCGGATTTCCATTCACTCTCGCCACCACAGGATCCCGGATGCTTGAGCTTGTTGCTGCGTTTATCTGCCTGACCTCACTACTGACTTATGTGAACTTCCGCTTTATCGGCCTGCCGCCGACGATTGGCGTGATGGTCACCGCCCTGATGTTTTCCCTGCTGTTGCAAGGCTTGAGCTTTCTCGGTTACCCCGGGCTGGAAGAGCGCGTGCAAGAGCTGATCGGCCAGATCGACTTCGGCGACCTGCTGATGAACTGGATGCTGTCGTTCCTGCTGTTTGCCGGCGCCCTGCATGTGAATTTCAACGACGTGCGCAGCTATCGCTGGCCCATTGGTTTGCTGGCCACGGTCGGCGTATTGATCGCCACTACGGTGATCGGCAGCCTGGCGTACTGGATTTTCGGCCTCTTCGGCTGGCATATCAGCTTCCTGTACTGCCTGCTGTTCGGTGCACTGATCTCCCCCACCGATCCGATTGCCGTGCTCGGCGTGCTGCGTACGGCCAATGCCTCCAAGCCACTGAAAACCACCATCGTCGGTGAGTCGCTGTTCAATGACGGCACCGCCGTTGTGGTGTTCACCGTGCTGTTGGGCATCGTGCAACTGGGCGAAACACCTAGCCTGAGCGCCACGGCCATGCTGTTCGCCCACGAAGCTATTGGCGGCGTGGTGTTCGGCGGCCTGATCGGTTACCTGGTGTACCGCATGATCAAGAGCATCGAGCAATACCAGATCGAAGTGATGCTGACCCTGGCCCTGGTGATTGGCGGCTCGGCCATGGCCAGTGAGCTGCATGTATCGGCGCCGATTGCGATGGTGGTCGCCGGTTTGATCATCGGCAACCTGGGCCGCAACAAGGCCATGAACGAGATGACCCGTCGCTACATGGACGGTTTTTGGGAGCTGCTGGATGACATGCTCAATGCGCTGCTGTTTGCGCTGATCGGCATGGAACTGTTGCTGCTGCCGTTCTCGTGGCTGCATTTGCTGGCTGCCAGCGGTTTGGCCGTGGCCATTTTGCTGTCGCGCCTGCTGACTGTGGCCCCGGCCATTGTCTTGCTGCGCCGCTGGCGCACCGTGCCGCGCGGCACGATCCGCATCCTCACCTGGGGCGGCTTGCGCGGTGGTGTTTCGGTGGCGCTGGCCCTGGCCTTGCCGCTGGGCCCGGAGCGCGACCTGATCCTGAGTATCACTTATATCGTGGTGCTGTCCTCGATCCTGTTCCAGGGCCTGACTATCGGCAAACTGGTCAAGCATGTGACCAAGGATGCGCCGGTGGAGGCTGAGCAGGCGCACTGACACTCACATTTCCTGTGGGAGCGGGCTTGCCCGCGATGGCATCTACTCGGTCTGTCAAAGAGACCGAGCCGCCTGTATCGCGAGCAAGCCCGCTCCCACAAAGATTGCTGCCGCTTGCATCCTCCCGGCGATTTCCTCCGCCTTGGCTACACTCACTTTCCGTGATGCCCTCGGGCATGAATCGCTAAGGAGAAAGGGATGAGTACTTCTGCAGCCTACGCACCGCCCAGGCGCCAACTGGGTGCCCATATCATGATCATCGCGGCTCTGGCTGCCCTGGCCATTACGGCAGGGCGGTTCTTTATGCCATTGTCCGGTGTGACGGGTTCCGGCGGGGCAATGACCACTATGTTTGCCGAACTGGTGCTGTTTGTCCTGGGCGTACTGCTGCTCAAGACCGGGGCAGGAGGCTTGCGCAACTTCGTCCTGTTTCTGGGCTGGGCCGGTGCGATAGGCACCATTTTTGCCGCCAGCCTGCTGCATGGTTGGTGGACAGTGATTGCCCTGCTGGTCTACGCCGTGGGTGTTGTCATTGAAACCTTTGGCCCCAAGCCAGCAAGGAGCGCGATATGAACGGGATCAAGAAGCACATTTTGACAGCACCGGCGCTGTGCCTGCTCGCCGGGGTATCCAACGCTTACGCCCAGGACACCTACACCGTACCGCCACCGTTGCTGGCACCGTCGAACATCTCTGCCGAAGACGCCAGAATCCCGATCCCCAGCGGCAAGGAATGGGACAGCTTCCACGGCCAGCTCAGCTCGCAGAAGTACTCGCCCCTCACCCAGATCAACAAGGACAACGTCGGTAAACTGACCAAAGTCTGGCAGTACTTCACCGGCGACATGTCCACCGGCACCGGCAAAATTCCGCCGTCGGTGTGGTCCGCCACGCCCATTTTCGCCAATGACACACTCTACGTCGGCACGCCGCTCTACCGGATCATCGCCCTTGAGCCCGAGACCGGCAAAGAGAAGTGGACCTACGACACCAAATCGCCCCTGGTGGCCGAAACCCAGCCCGCGCTTAAATCACGCGGTGTGGCCTACTGGCAGGAAAAAAACCCGCAAGCCGGCGTGGCCTGCCAGAAGGTCGTGTACCTGGGCAATATGACCGCACAGCTGTACGCGGTGGATGCCGATACCGGCAAACCCTGCGCAGGCTTCGGTAAAAATGGCGTGGTGGACGTCAACCAGTGGAACAAGGTCAACGCCAAGTGGCCACTTTCCCAGCTGCAACCCCCCACCGTTATTGGCGACAAGCTGATCGTGGGCTGGGCCGGCAAAGACTGGGAATACGAAGTTGAATCACCGGGCTCGCTGTTTGCCCTCAATGCCCGCACCGGTGAGCTGGAATGGGAATTCAAGCCGATCCCGGATGAAGAAGCTGGCAAAACCGGTACCGCCAACATCTGGACCGCGATGTCTTATGACCCGGCTCTGGGCTTGCTGTACATCCCCGTGTCCTCACCGTCACCCAACTACTGGGGCGGCAACCGGACCAAACCGATTCCTCTGGGAACCTCCACCACTGCGCTGGATATCAATACCGGCAAGGTCGTCTGGTCTCGTCAGTGGGTTCACCATGACTTGTGGGACTACGACATCAACTCGGCGCCAACGCTGATGGATATCACCGTCGACGGCAAGCCTGTCGCCGCGCTGGTGCAAGCGACCAAGATGGGTTTCCTGTTCACTGTTGACCGCCGTACCGGTGAAGACGTGTGGCCGATCGAAGAGCGCCCGGTGCCCAAAGGCGACGCCGACGGCGAAGTCTACTCACCGACCCAACCGTTCCCGACCAAACCTGCGCCGCTGCTGGATCAGTCGAAAAAACCAGCCATCTGGAAAATCGCCGATATCGTCGGTTTCGGCCAGTGCAGCAAAATGTGGGATGGCCTGGAATACAACGGCATGTACTCACCGCCTTCGACCAAAGGCAATGGCGTCCTGGCTTACCCGGACAGCGCCGGTGGCGTGCAATGGGGCGGTGTCGCGTTTGACCCGGTGAGTCAGGTGGCGATCGTCAACACCTCCCACATCGTGCAGATGATCAAGCTGTGGGATCGCGCTTCCTACGACAAACAGCCTAAAGACTCCGGCAACGAAAACGGCTTCTACCCACAGATCGGCGCGCCTTACGGCATGAGTTTGCTGAACGCGCAAAACTGGGCAGGCATGCCGTGCTGGGCACCGCCTTTCGGTGAAATCGTGGCAATCAACATGAACACCGGTGACGTGAAATGGCGTCGGCCGATGGGTGCCGTGCAGCAGTGGGGCTGGTACATGCCTGAAAGCATGGGCTCACCGACCATTGGTGGCCCGGCAGTAACGGCCGGTGGCGTGGTGTTTATCGGTGCCTCGATGGATGCCAAGGTGCGCGCCTACTCCCTGGATGACGGCAAGGAATTGTGGTCGGATATCGTCATGGCCCCTGCCGTGGCCAACCCCGCGATCTATGAATACAAGGGCCGTCAGTATGTGGCGTTTGTAGCGGGGGGCAACTCGATCTTGAAAGATCAGGTAGGTGATCAGGTGGTGGTGTACGCCTTGCCGAAGTAACCCCCACCCTGTGGGAGCGGGCTTGCTCGCGATGGTAGCGCCGTGGTCACTCAGACAAATCGCGCGGCCATTATCGCGAGCAAGCCCGCTCCCACACTGTTAAATCGCGTTATCAACCCGCCAACCGCTGCAACTGTTCGCTGGCACGCTCTGCGAACAGTTGCAGCAACCCTTCCAGCGTATGTACCGGGGCCTCATCGGCCCGGGTCAGCGCATACAGCGTAATCGGTAGTGCGGGGCTCAGAGGCCGGATCACGGTACTCGCCCGCGACGCTCCCAGCGCCGTAAACGGATCGATCACCGCCAACCCGGCCCCCGCCTCCACCATCGCCCGCGCCAGTGAATAGGTTTGTACCGCAATGCTGATACGTGGCGGCGGCTCAACCGATTGCAGGTAGCTGTCCAGCCGTGCAAACAACGGATCGGCACTGCTCAGGCCGATCAAAGGCGCATCCGCCAGTTCATCCAGCGCCAGTGGCACACCTTCACTTGCATCAGGCCAGAACCCCCGCGGAGCCAGTGCCACCAATACGCCGTGGGCCAACGCCTGGGCCTTGAGGCCCGGGTGGTCGGGCTGTTTGAAGGTCAGGGCTACGTCCAGTTCGCGCATCAACAGGTTCTGGATCAATTCACGTGTATGAGCACTGACCAGTTCACAGTTGATGTCCGGATATCGGTGCTTCCACTCGCTGATCACGGGCGGCAGTAGTGCCAACGCCAAGGCTGGCGTACTGCCAATGCGCAAACGATGCCCCGGCGTACGCCGCAGGCTTTGCGCCAGACGCTGCACCCCTTGCAGGCTCTCGGTCACCTTGTCGACCTCGCGCTCCAGCAATAGCGCTTCCGGGGTGGGCTGCAATTTGCCGCGTACCCGCAGAAACAACGGGAACCCCAGCCGCTGCTCAGCGTGTTGCAGCACCTTGCTCACCGCAGGCTGCGACACATGCAGCAACTGCGCCGCCGCACTGACAGAACCGGTTTGGCGAATCGCCTGAAACACTTCGATATGACGCAAGCGCATGGCAGTAGTCCATAACCTTTGTTTATGGGATGACCATCTTTATTCATTGTTCGCCGCCTGTCACCTGCCCCTAATCTGAAGCCCGAACAACAAGGGTGAGGACTGACATGGCACAGCGAGTTTGCATCATCGGCGGGGGCGTAATCGGGCTGGCTACAGCGTATGCCCTGGTGCGCGACGGCTTTGAAGTGACGGTGATCGAGGCCCGCCCGACCTTGGGCAGCCAGACCAGCTTTGCCAATGGTGGCCAGCTCTCCTACCGCTATGTAGCACCGCTGGCCGATGCCGGCGTGCCGTGGCAAGCGATGGGCTGGATGTTGCGCGGCGACTCGCCCCTCAAGCTGCGCCCGCGCATGGACCCGGCCCAATGGCGCTGGCTGGCCTCGTTTGTGGCTGCCTGCCGTGGCTCGGTGAACCAGCGCAATGGCGCGCATTTGCTGCGCCTGGCATTGCTCAGCCAGGCCACGCTGCAGCAGTGGCGCGAAGAAGATCAGCTCGACGGCTTCGCCTGGCAGCGCAACGGCAAGCTGGTGGCGTTCCGTGAGCGCGGCAACTTTGAAAAGGCCCGGAAAAAAGTTATCCACAGCTCATTTCAACAAGCACTGACTGCCGGCGAATGCGCCAGCCTGGAACCCGGGCTGCAAGGCTCGGCATTCGTCGGCGGTATTTATACCCCAAGCGAAGAGGTCGGGGATTGCCACGGGTTCTGTCAGCAACTGGCCGCCCGCTTGCAGGCCAGTGGCCGTTGCACCTTTATGCTGGGCAAGACCGTCACCCGGCTTCGCCACGCCAACGGGGCGGTACAGGCAGTGGAAATGGGCGACGAGGTTCTGGCCGTGGACCAACTGGTGCTCGCCGCCGGGCACAACAGCCCGGCCCTGCGCCTGCCGGGGCTGCACCTGCCGTTGTACCCGCTCAAGGGTTACAGCCTTACGCTGGCCCTGACCGACCCGCAAAAGGCACCACAAGTGAGCATTACCGACTACGACCGCAAAATTGTCTACGCGCGTATCGGCGAGCAACTGCGCATCGCCGCGATGGTCGATATCGTCGGCTTCGACCCTGCCCCGGACCCCAAACGCCTGGCGCAAATGCGTCAACTGGCCAGCAGCACTTTCCCGGATGCGGGCAACTATCAAACCGCCATCGAATGGGCTGGCATGCGCCCTGCAACCCCCAGCGGCGTACCCATCCTGGGTGCCAGCGGTTATCGCAACCTGTGGCTCAACCTGGGCCACGGCGCCCTGGGCTTCACCCTGGCCTGCGGCAGCGGGCGCTTGCTCAGCGAGCTGATTGCACAACGCAAAACCTCCATTGACATGCAAGGCCTGGCCGCCTGAGTGCGCCATCCCGTCCACAAGGAAAGCCCTATGACCATTCAACGCATCAACAGCAATGACCGTTTGAGCGCCGCCGCGACGTTTGAAGCCCTGGTGTTTCTGTCGGGACAGGTGCCTACGCAAAGCGAGGACATTACGGCGCAAACGCAAGAAGTGTTGAGCAAGATCGACGCCCTGTTGGCCGAAGCTGGCAGCGATAAAGACCACATCGTTAACGCCACCCTTTACCTGCAAAACATCCAGCGCGACTTTGCGGCCATGAATGCCGTGTGGTCAGCCTGGCTGTCGGCAGGCAAGGCGCCCACCCGCACCACCCTGCAGGCGGAGCTGGCACGGCCTGAGGTATTGGTGGAAATCAGCGTGATTGCAGTTCGTCATTAATCTGTGTGAGGGGAAAACAACAATGAACAAATTTGCCTTGATCAGTTGCACGCTGGGCCTGTTAATCAGCCATGCCGTACAAGCCAACGAAGCCCCGTTGCAGGGCACACTGAAAAAAATCGCCGACTCGGGAAGTATTACCCTGGGTTATCGCGATGCATCGGTGCCGTTCTCCTATGTCGGCGATAACAGCGGCAAGCCCATGGGCTATTCGGTGGAGCTGGCCAATAAAATCGTCGAGCGCATCCAGCAGCAAGTGGGCAGTAAACCGCTGAAGGTCAAATACAACCTGGTGACCTCGCAAACCCGCATCCCGCTGGTGCAGAACGGCACCGTAGACCTGGAATGCGGCTCAACCGGCGTGACCGCCGAACGGCAAAAACAGGTGGCATTTTCCTATGGGTTTATTTACGTCAAAGGCCAACTGCTGACCGCCAAGGACAGCGGCATCAAGGGCTTTGATGATTTGCGCGACAAAAACGTGGTGACAACGGCAGGCACCACCAACGAACGCTTTATCAAAAGCTACAGCGCCGACCACAAAATGGGCATGAACGTGATCAGTGCCAAAGATCATGGTGAAGCCTTCAAGATGCTCGAAACCGGCCGCGCCGTTGCGTTTTATATGGACGATGCGCTGCTCTACGGCGAACGTGCCAAAGCTCGTGATCCGCACAAATGGGTGGTTGTAGGGGATGAGCAATCCCGTGAAATCTACAGCTGCATGGTGCGCAAGGACGACCCGCAGTTCCTGGCGGTGGTGAACAAGACCCTGGCCGACCTGTATCAGTCCGGGGAAATCACCAGCATTTACCAGCGCTGGTTCGAACAACCGATCCCGCCCAACGGCCTGAACCTGGAGTTCCCGATGACCGCCGAGCTAAAACAGATCATCGCCAAGCCGGTGAGTGATCCGGTGGAGTAAGGGCGTCAAAAAAAGTCTTCCGTTACACCCTCACCTTCACACCAGCTGCCCCAAGACGCGCCTGCTGCACTCAGGCGCGTGCTGCTTCAGTGCGTTGCCAGCGTATCCAGCGACTTGTCGACATAACCCTTGGCCAGCTCCACCAAGTGCATGACCGACAACACCAAAACGAACGGGTGGCAGCCGTACGCAGGTTAGTAGACCGGTGAGCTCGGAAACCGGCGCGCCCGAGGGCGCCCTGCGTACGGCCACCATAAAGCGGGGCCGAAAAAAAACGCCTCACTAAGGTGGCGCCTTGCGCCTTGCTCATCTACCAGGCTACTAAACCCGACCGCTGATTTGCAGCGATGGGCCGAGACTATTCCCCGATTTGAACAGGCGCAAGCGAGCGGAATCTTCTCGGATGATTCACGAGAATGAAAGCGAAACGTCGTACGAAACGACTGAAATTGAAGGCCACACCTTTGTGGGAGCGGGCTTGCTCGCGATGGGATCGACGCGATTATCTAGACCTACCGCGGCGCTTGCATCGCGAGCAAGCCCGCTCCCACAAAAGCAAAAAAGCAGGCCCTGACTTAGAAATCACCCCACAACTGCTGCGCCACGGCCAGGGCTACAACCGGCGCAGTTTCGGTACGCAGCACCCGTGGGCCAAGGCGTGCAGGTTGGTAGCCGGCGGCCTGGGCCAGGTCGATTTCGTTATCGGTCAGGCCGCCTTCGGGGCC
Source organism: Pseudomonas sp. FSL R10-2964 (assembly GCF_009600035.1). Taxonomy (NCBI): domain Bacteria; kingdom Pseudomonadati; phylum Pseudomonadota; class Gammaproteobacteria; order Pseudomonadales; family Pseudomonadaceae; genus Pseudomonas; species Pseudomonas sp. FSL R10-2964. The sequence continues at coordinate 113,882 of NZ_WIWH01000016.1, forward strand.
GATCAAAAACGCCAGGCGCGAAGGTTTCGCGTGGCTGGCCAAAGGTTCTGACACCGGGTGCAGCACCAGCTTGAGGTCGGCTTCAGTGGTTTTGATCCAGTCGCTGAGCAATAGCGGCGGATGGATAACGGGCACCCGCGAACGGCCGCATTGCTCACAGGCGCTGATCGCCACCTGCCGCCAGTGGGCCAGACGTTTGTCGGCGCGTTCGTCCTTGAGCCGCACTTCGCAGCGCTCGCTCATGATCGGGGTGATTTCAGTCACGCCCAGCTCGGTGGCCTTTTGAATCGCCCAGTCCATACGCTCGCCACGGGACAGGCCCTGACCGAGGTGAATGGCCAATGGCGATTCAACTTGCCCTGCGAAGGTTTCGTCCAGCAGCACGCGTACGCGCTTTTTGCCGACTTCCAGCAAGCGTCCCAGAAACTCCTGGCCCGAGCCGTCGAACACTTGCAAGGCATCGCCCTCGGCCATACGCAGCACGCGGCCAATGTAATGCGCCTGAGCCTCAGGCAATTCATGCTCACCAAGGCTCAAAGGAGCGTCGATAAAAAAGCGGGACAATCTCATTTAAATTCTCTGAAAATTCGGGTGCTAATGTGGGAGCAGGCCCGCTCCCACAGGAGATACAGTACGGCCCGGTTTAACCCGGGTCACGGAAGTCCGGGTGAAAATTCGATGGCACGGCCACGCTGATGTCGCTGCGGGTCGCGATATCGATCCCTTCACTGGCCACTTCAGCCAAAAAGTCGATCTGCTCGGGGGTGATCACGTAAGGCGGCAAGAAATACACCACGCTACCCAGTGGGCGCAACAACGCACCCCGCTCCAGGGCGTGCTGGAAGACTTTAAGCCCCCGACGCTCCTGCCACGGGTAAGCGGTTTTGCTGGCCTTGTCCTGAACCATTTCAATGGCCAGCACCATACCGGTCTGACGCACTTCCGAGACATGAGGATGATCAACCAGATGGGCAGTCGCCAGGGCCATACGTTGAGCCAGGGCCTTGTTATTCTCGATGACGTTGTCTTCTTCGAAGATATCCAGCGTCGCCAACGCTGCGGCACAGGCCAGCGGATTACCCGTATAGCTGTGGGAATGCAGGAAGGCGCGCAGGGTCGGGTAATCGTCGTAGAACGCGCTGTACACCTCATCCGTGGTCATGCAGGCCGCCAACGGCAAATAGCCACCGGTCAACGCTTTGGACAGACACAGGAAGTCCGGCGTGATACCCGCCTGTTCGCAGGCGAACATGGTGCCGGTGCGGCCAAAGCCCACGGCAATTTCATCAAGGATCAAGTGCACCCCGTAACGGTCACAGGCCTCGCGCAGCAGTGTGAGGTACACCGGGTGGTACATGCGCATGCCACCCGCGCCCTGAATCAACGGCTCGACGATAACCGCAGCCACGGTTTGATGATTTTCGGCGAGAGTCTGCTCCATCGCCAAAAACATCGTGCGCGAATGCGCTTCCCAGCTCACGCCTTCAGGGCGCAGGTAGCAGTCGGGGCTCGGCACCTTGATGGTGTCGAGCAGCAACGCCTTGTAGGTTTCAGTGAACAACGGCACATCGCCCACGGCCATCGCGGCCATGGTTTCACCGTGATAGCTGTTGGTCAGGGTAACGAAGCGTTTTTTGTCTGGCTGTTCACGGTTGAGCCAGTAGTGGAAGCTCATCTTCAGCGCAACTTCGATGCACGACGAGCCGTTATCGGCATAGAAGCAACGGGTCAGGCCTTCAGGTGTCATCTTGACCAGCCGCTCGGACAGTTCGATCACCGGCTGATGGCTGAAGCCTGCAAGGATCACGTGCTCCAACTGATCGACCTGATCCTTGATGCGCTGGTTGATTCGCGGGTTGCAGTGGCCAAACACATTGACCCACCAGGAACTCACGGCATCGAGGTAGCGCTTGCCTTCAAAGTCTTCCAGCCACACGCCTTCGCCGCGCTTGATAGGGATCAAGGGCAGTTGTTCATGGTCTTTCATTTGGGTGCAGGGATGCCACAACACGGCAAGGTCGCGTTGCATCCACTGGTTATTCAGGCCCATTTTCACTCTCCTGGCGCTGGCTCCCGGCGTGTGCGGGCAAACAAGAGTGCAAGCCTATGCAATGCGCAGGCGTGTAACAACCTATTACGTTTACTCCGTATTCAAAGACGGCCTTGGACACCCACAGGCAACACAAATATTGTTAACGTTTGCTTAAGGAAGGTCTGAAGTAGTCAGCGATTTTTGATGCCCTCCTTGGTTGAGGTTCAAAAAACGCTGGCTTGGTCAGAAATCAGACCTTTCCTGTTCTTAACTCATCGTTTCACCCTTGAACAACGCCTTTTCAAGGCGCTTTTCCCGCATTACAGGCGCACCTCTCCCGCAGCCAGCAGCCGTTTTCGCATCATCCACAGGTTCGACAGGGCAAATAGCGTGGCCTGTTGCGCGGTGTTTTTCATCAGGCCGCGAAAGCGCACTTTCGTATAGCCAAACTGACGCTTGATGACCCGAAACGGATGTTCAACCTTGGCGCGTACTTGGGCCTTGGCGTATTCGATCTTGCGCCGCAGACTACCGATCAAACTCTGTTTTCCGTGCTTTTTGTAGCTGCTGGGCCGCGCCGCAATCGACCAGATCATCTTGCGATTCTGATGCTCAGGACGCTTGTCCACGCCGGTGTAACCGGCATCGCCAGACACGTAAGACTCCTCGCCATGCAGCAACTGATCGACCTGCGTCACGTCCGCCACATTGGCCGCCGTGCCCACCAGGCTATGCACTAAGCCGGATTCGGCATCAACGCCGATATGCGCTTTCAGTCGGGTAAAGCAGGAGTGTTACCACTCCTGCCTCCCCTAAGAACCGTACTTGAGAGTCACCCCTCATACGGC
>NZ_WIWH01000165.1:0-227 GCF_009600035.1 Pseudomonas sp. FSL R10-2964
CGCCGATGGTAGTGTGGGGTTTCCCCATGTGAGAGTAGGTCATCGTCAAGATTAAATTCCAAAATCCCTGTCTGCTCACGCAGACGGGGATTTTGTTTTTATAGAAGTCCCAAGTTTTCGCAGGCACGTTTTGATAACGGATCTGCCACAGAATTTCTTGACGACCATAGAGCATTGGAACCACCTGATCCCATCCCGAACTCAGTAGTGAAACGATGCATCGCCGA
>NZ_WIWH01000166.1:0-222 GCF_009600035.1 Pseudomonas sp. FSL R10-2964
CCCCTAGGGGACTCGAACCCCTGTTACCGCCGTGAAAGGGCGGTGTCCTAGGCCACTAGACGAAGGGGACACAAACCTTCTAACTTGACCAGCACTGAGTGCTGGTCGATTCAATGCCGGTGTGGCCAGGCATTGAACAGTAAATTTGGTGGAGCTAAACGGGATCGAACCGTTGACCTCTTGCATGCCATGCAAGCGCTCTCCCAGCTGAGCTATAGCCCC
>NZ_WIWH01000167.1:0-207 GCF_009600035.1 Pseudomonas sp. FSL R10-2964
GGTGCACTCGACAGGATTCGAACCTGTGACCGCTCGGTTCGTAGCCGAGTACTCTATCCAGCTGAGCTACGAGTGCAGGTTGTGTTTGTTAAACCAGACCACCGCTGGCTGAAGCAAAGTCAACTGCCTGGGCAATTGACTCTTAAATGGTGCACTCGACAGGATTCGAACCTGTGACCGCTCGGTTCGTAGCCGAGTACTCTATCC
>NZ_WIWH01000168.1:0-207 GCF_009600035.1 Pseudomonas sp. FSL R10-2964
GCTCCGTGGGCACGCCGCCACGGGCCATCCATGGCCCATCGCGGCTCTCCCGGCATCCATGCCGGTCGACCCACTCCCCAGAACCTCCTCTTGGCCTCCCGAAGGGGCGGGCAGATCAAGTGCACAGCGCCCCGAGGCGGCCGACCGGCCGGCCTGTTCGGTTCGCGTGTACTGCGCAATCTCTGTAGATACTCTGTTGCAGGTCAA
>NZ_WIWH01000169.1:0-205 GCF_009600035.1 Pseudomonas sp. FSL R10-2964
AGGGTGATTAGCTCAGCTGGGAGAGCATCTGCCTTACAAGCAGAGGGTCGGCGGTTCGATCCCGTCATCACCCACCAATTCTTGAGATTCTCGCAAGAGAAAGGTCGTTCCGAAAGGAGCTGCCACCGACGCGCAGCGGTAGTTCAGTCGGTTAGAATACCGGCCTGTCACGCCGGGGGTCGCGGGTTCGAGTCCCGTCCGCTGC